>DASRXO010000547.1:0-12680 GCA_035654095.1 Telluria sp. | reverse complement strand
ACCAGAATGACCATGCGGCCTGCGCGCAATTCGTCGACGATTTCCCGGGTAGTGGAGATAGACATGATGTTCCTTCGATACAGGCTTGGGGCTGCAGGCGGGGCTGCGCAATCCGCCATTTTAAAGGATTTACCGGATCTCATGCGGCCGAGCTGCGGCCGCCGCCTTCGGCCGCGCCGGCCCTGGATCGCCTGGCGCCGTCTTTATGTTGCAGTTTGGCAACATAAATAGTGTTTGTTGCTCTTTTTGCGTGCAAATTGTTAACTTATGTTATTTTGCATGATACAAATTGCAGTACCGCCCGTTTGCGGGCTGAAGATTGCTGGCAGCCTCATGCCGTGTCCCTGGAGTCCACATGTTCGTCCCCATCCACCTTGGCGCTGCAGCCGGCCGGGAGCAGCGCTGATGTCCACCATCCTGATCGTCGACGACCGCCCGACCAACCGCGCTTTCCTGATGACCTTGCTCGGCTTCACCGGCCACCGCCTGCTGCAGGCCAACGACGGCGCCCATGCGCTCGAGACCGTGCGCGCCGAACGGCCCGACCTGATCATCACCGACATCCTGATGCCGACCATGGACGGCTATGAATTCGTCCAGCAGCTGCGCGCCGATCCCGCGCTGGCCGCGACCCGCGTGATCTTTTACTCGGCCACCTACGCGCTGCGCGAAACCACGGCCATGGCGCGCAGCTGCGGGGTAGCTACAGTATTGACCAAACCGTCCGATCCGCAAGCGATCTTCGATGCCGTCAACATCGAACTCGGCCTGTCGGACACGCCGCCGCTGTCCGAGCCGCTGCGCGAGGCGCTCGAAGCGCCGCGGCTGGAGGCGGTGCTGGGCGGCAGCATCGGCGGCGAACTGCTGTCGGCCGAACAGGCGATCGCCGAGCTGGTGGCCAGGCGCGCGGCCAGTCCCACGCTGGCGCAGGAACTGGCCGGCCTGTTCCACGACCGGCTGGCCGGCCTGCACAGCTTCGCGGCGCGCCTGACCGCGCTCGAGGCGATTTGCCTGCGCCTGATCGGCGAGCGCAGCGCCGAGGCGATGATCGCGCGCTTCCTGCCCGGCGCCTGCGAGATCATGGGCGCCGACTACCTGGCGCTTTGCCTGCTCGACACCGGCGAACAGAGCGCGCGCCACCTCGCCGCGCACGGCTTCGACCGCGCGACGATCGAGGATGCCGCGCACGACGCCACGCGCCTGCCCGGCGCCCTGCTGCGCGAGAAGCAGGCGCTGCGCGCGCACGCCTTCGACGGCCGGGTCGACGGCCTGCCGCCGCGCCATCCCGCGGTCGGCACCCTGCTCGGCCAGGCGGTGCGCGACCAGAACCACCTGTACGGCTGGATCTACTGGGCGCGCAAGCCGGGCGCCGCGCCCTTCTCGCACGAGGACGAACGGATCGCCGCCACCCTCGGCGCCCAGCTCGCGGTGGCCTACGAAAACCTGAACCTGTATGAAGTGGTGCAGCGCCATGCGGCCCAGCTCCAGCTCGAAGCGACCGCGCGCCAGCAGGCCGACGCCGCGCTGCGCGAGAGCGAGCGGCGGCTGGTGCAGGCGGCGCGCATGCACGACCAGCAGGTCGATTATTTGAGCAGCCACGATCCGCTGACCCGCCTGCCCAACCGCACCGTGCTGCACGACCGCCTGCAGCAGGCGATGGCGGCGGCGCGCCAGAGCGGCGAGCAGATCGCCCTGCTGATGTTCAATGTCGACCGCCTGCAGCGCATCAACGACAGCCTCGGACACGAGGCGGGCGACGCGCTGCTGCGCGAAGTGGCGCGCCGCGCCGCCACCCTGGCCGGCCCGACCGACACCCTGGCCCACCTCGGCGGCGACGAATTCGTGCTGCTGCTGCCGCAGCGCGACGCCGACGACACCATCGTCGCCGCGCGCCGCCTGATCGAGGAGATCGCCCAGCCGGTGCGGGCCGGCGGCCACGACCTGGTGGTCACCGCCAGCGTCGGCATCAGCATCTTCCCGCGCGACGGCGACAGCCCCGGCGACCTGCTGAAGGCGGCCGACGTGGCGCTGTCGCACATGAAGGACGACGGCCGCAACGGCTTCCGCTTCTTCAAGGGCGAGATGAACGCCCACGCGCTGCGCTGGATCACCATCGAGACCCAGCTGCGGCGCGCGATCGAACGCAAGGAACTGATGCTGCACTACCAGCCGCAGGTGATGCTGGCCGACGGCCGCATCTGCGGGGTCGAGGCGCTGCTGCGCTGGAACAGCGCCGAACTGGGGCTGGTGCCGCCGGGCGACTTCATCGAACTGGCCGAGGACACCGGCATGATCCTGCCGATCGGGAACTGGGTGATCCGCGAAGCCTGCCGCCAGAACAAGGCCTGGCAGGACGCCGGCCTGGCGCCGCTGCGGCTGGCGGTGAATGTCTCGGCCCACCAGTTCATGGCCGGCACCGTGCCGGCCGTGGTGCGCGCCGCGCTCGAGGAATCGGGCCTGGCGCCGCGCTACCTCGAAGTCGAACTGACCGAGAGCGTGATGATGCGCGACAGCGAAGCGACCGAGGCCCAACTGGCCGAACTGCGCCGCATGGGCGTCTCGATTTCGCTCGACGATTTCGGCACCGGCTATTCTTCGCTCGGCTACCTGTCGCGCTTCACGCTCGACAAGCTGAAGATCGACCAGGCCTTCGTGCGCAACATCACCACCGAGCCGCGCAGCGCGGCGATCGCCCAGGCCACCATCGCGCTGGCGCACGGCCTGTCGCTGATGGTGGTGGCCGAAGGCGTGGAGGACGAGGGCCAGTTGCGCTTCCTCGAAGGGATAGGCTGCAATGCGGTGCAGGGCTATCTGTTCAGCCGTCCGCTGCCGGCCGCCGAGCTGTCCGCGCTGCTGGGCCAGGATCGCCCACTGTTGCGCCCGGCGAGGGAGTAGAATCGCCTGCTTAGCCACTCCTCCGAAGAAGCCGATGACCAAGCACCTTGTCCCTGCCGCCGCCCTCGCGGCGCTGCTGCTCGCCGTGTCGCTGGGCGCGCAAGCGAAGATCAAACTCGATGACCCGATCCCGACCGGCCCCCAGGTCAAGGTCGGCAAGCTGGCCAACGGCCTGACCTACTACATTCAGCAAAACCGCAAGCCGGAGAACCGGCTCGAGTTGCGGCTGGTGGTCAAGGCCGGCTCCATCCTCGAGGACGACGACCAGCAGGGCCTGGCCCACTTCACCGAGCACATGGCGTTCAACGGCTCGACCCATTTCAAGCGGCTCGAGCTGATCTCCTACCTGCAGTCGATCGGGGTCAAGTTCGGCGCCGACCTGAATGCCTACACCAGCTTCGACGAGACGGTGTACGTGCTGCCGATCCCCACCGAGCGCAAGGCAAACATCGACAAGGGCTTCCTGGTGCTGGAGGACTGGGCCGGCGGCCTGACCATGAACGACGCCGACATCGACAAGGAGCGCGCCATCATCCTCGAGGAAGCGCGCCTCGGCAAGGGCGCGGGCGACCGCATGAACAAGGTGCTGCTGCCGAAGATCTTCAACGGCTCGAAGTACGCCAGTCGCCTGCCGATCGGGCAGGAAGAGATCATCAGGCACTTCAAGTACGAGGCCCTGAAGCGCTTCTACAAGGACTGGTACCGGCCCGATCTGATGGCGGTGGTGGTGGTGGGCGACATCGCGCCGGCCGAGGCCGAGAAGATGATCCGCGCGCATTTCGCGAAACTCAAGAACCCGGCCCATGCGCGGCCGCGCGAGTACGCGCGCATCGCGGTGCGCGCGAGCACCGAGGCGCTGGTCATCACCGACAAGGAAGCGACCAACAACAGCGTCTTGATCCGTTACCCGGTGCAGGACGCGCCCGACAAGGCCACCTTCGGCGGCTACCGCGAGAAGCTGGTCGAGGCCCTGTTCGGCGGCATGCTCGGCCAGCGCCTGCAAGAGCTGGCGCAGCAGGCCGATCCGCCCTTCCTCGGCGCCAGCAGTTCGGTCGGCCGGCTCACCGCGCGCTACAAGTCGTACACCGCGTACGCCGCGCTCGGCAAGGGCGGCGCCGCGCCGGCCATCGATGCGCTGGTGCGCGAGAACGAACGGGCGCGCCAGTTCGGCTTCGGCGCGGCGGAACTGGAGCGCGCCAAGAAGAACATGATGCGCAATTACGAGCGCGCCTACAAGGAACGCGAGAAGACCGATTCGTCCAACTACGTGGGCGAATACATGCGCAACTTCCTCGAACGCGAAAGCATTCCCGGCATCGAGAACGAGTACGACTACGTGCGCGAACTGGTGCCCGGCATCTCGCTCGACGAGATCAACCAGTATGCGCGCAAGACCATTCCGTCCGATTCGGCCAAGCTGGTCGTGTATATGGGATCGAGCAAGGAAGACAGCCCGGCGCCGTCCGGCGCCCAGCTGCTGGCCGCGGTCGGCGGCGCCGAGAAGGCCACGCTCAAGCCCTATGACGAAAAGGCCCTGGCCGCGCAGCTGATGGACCAGCCGCCCAAGCCGGGCAGCATCGTGGCCGAGAGCGAGGACAAGGCGCTGGGCCTGACCACGCTGACCCTGTCGAACGGGGTCAAGGTGATGCTCAAGCCGACCGACTTCCGCAACGACCAGGTGATCCTGAGCGCCAGCCGCTACGGCGGCGCGACGCTGTTCGACGAGGCCGACATCTTCAATGCGCGCTACGCCAGCGCGGTGGTGGGCGCGATGGGCCTGAACGGCATGTCGCCGCTCGACCTGCAGAAGGTCATGGCCGGCAAGACCGCCTCGCTGCGGCTGGGATTGAACACCTACACCGAAGCCGTCAGCGGCAGCGCCGGCAGCAGCGACATCGAGGCCATGCTGCAACTGGCCTACCTGCAGTTCACCGGCGTGCGGCGCGACGAGGGCCTGTACCAGTCCTTCATCGCCAAGCAGGTCGAGGCGACGCGCAACCTGATGTCGCGTCCCGAGTCGGTGTTCGGCGACGCGGTGCTGGCCACCATCTACAACAACAACCCGCGGGTCGGACGGCCGCCGCGGCCGGAGGACTTCGCCAAGGTCGACCTCGACCGCAGCATCGAGACCTACAAGGCGCGCTTCGGCAGCGCCAAGGGCCTGACCTTCATCATGGTCGGCAGCTTCGAGCTGGCCGCCGTCAAGCCCTTGATCGCGACCTACCTGGCCAGCCTGCCGACGCCCGACATCCCGCTCGCCTACCGCGACGTCGGGATCCGTCCCGTGACCGGGGTGGTGAAGAAGGAAGTGCGGGTCGGGGCCGAGCCGAAGAGCGTGGTCTCGCTGACCTTCACCGGCGAGGCGCCGTTCTCGGAAGAGGCGCAGCTGCGCTTTCACGCGCTGCTGGAGGTGATCAACATCCGCATCACCGACATCCTGCGCGAGAAGCTCGGGCTGATCTACGGCGGCGGCATGAACGGCAGCATGAGCCGCGTCCCCTACCCCAACTATGCGATCGGCGCCAATCTGCCGACCGGACCGGAAAACGTGGACAAGGTGATCGCCGCGACCTTCGACGAGATCCGCCGCATGAAGGAGCAAGGGCCGGACGCGGCCGACCTCGAGAAGGTGCGCCAGAACTGGCTGCAGGGGTACAAGCGGTCGATGCGCGAGAACGGCTACTGGGCCGGCCGCCTGCAGACGGCGGTGCTGCAGGGGACCGACCCGGCGCTGATCCTCGACTATGAGAAGCAGGTCGCGGCGATCACGCCGGCCGACCTGAAGGACGCCGCCAAGCGCTACTTCAACACCGACAATTATGTGCAGGTGGTGCTGTATCCGGCGGCGCCCAAGTAAAGCCGGGGCGCGCGTCGTTCCCGCGAAAGCGGGAATCCCATGCCGAGTATGGGTTCCCGCCTGCGCGGGAACGACCTCGGCTACCTTCCCGGTACTTGATAAAGAACCTTACTTCAAGTAGCGGTCGAACCAGGCGATGGCGCGGGCGCGCTGGTCGCGCTGGTTGTCCGGCTTGCGGATGGCGTGCCCTTCGCCGTCGTAGATCACCAGCGTGGTCGGCGTGCCCATCGCGCGCAGGCCGTGCCAGAACTCGACCGACTGCGCGGGCGGACATTCGACGTCGCGCTCGCCCACATAGATCAGGGTCGGCGTCTTGGCGGCCTTGATCGTCTCGATCGGCGAGGTCGCGCGGTAGATCGCCGGATCGTCGTAGGCCGAAGCGCCGAAGAACGGGATCATCCACTGGTCGATGCCGTTCTGGCCGTAGTAGCTGATCCAGTTGGCGATGCCGGCGCCGGCCACCGCGGCCTTGAAGCGCTGGCTGTGCGTCACGCCCCACATGGTCATGAAGCCGCCATAGGAATGGCCGGTCAGGCCGAGGCGCGCGTCGTCGATCGGCGCCACCTTCTCGGCCGCATCGACGCCGGCCAGGATGTCGCGCCAGTCGCCGCCGCCGAAGTCGCGCTTGTTGGCGCTGCTGAATGCCTCGCCCTGGCCGTAGCTGCCGCGCGGATTCGGCTGGAACACGAAGTAGCCGCGCCGGGTCAGGTCGCGCAGCATCGGGTTGGCCTGTTCGCCGTCGGCCACGAAGTGCGGGGTGGCGGCGGCCGAGGGGCCGCCGTGCACCTGCACGATCATCGGATACTTCTTGCCGGCGTCGACGCCGCGCGGGCCGATCAGCCAGCCCTGGATATTGAAGCCGTCATTGGTCCAGCTGATGCTGCGCGCCGAGACCTGGGCGCTGAACGCGTCGTTGTCATGCGTGATCGGCGCCAGCTGCGGCAGGCGGCCGGCGACGATGCGCGGCGCGTGCTCGAAGTCTTCGTGCACCGAGGCCGCGACCGCGCCGTCGGCGCTGAACGCGAAGCGCCCGTCGTGCGAGGCGCTGGCCGAGACCGGGCCGGCCCACAAGGTACGGGCGCTGCGTGCGGCCGGATCGATCGCCACCACGGCATTGTTGGCGCCCACCTGGGCCGAGGCCAGCAGCGTCTTGCCCTGCCACGCGAGGCCGTTGAACGAGCCGGCATACCCCGGCGTGGCGTTGACCGGTTCGCCGCCGGCCAGCGCCACGGTGTAGACGTCGCCGCCGATCGAACCGAAGTCGCTCATCAAGCCGCCGACGAAGGCGACGCGGCTGCCGTCCGGCGACACGCGCGGCAGATTCATCTGCATGCGCGGCGCCGCGATGATGCGCAGGCTGCCGCTGGCCGCGTCGACGTGGCCGAGGGTCGCGATCCACCAGTTGTTGTCGCCGTTGCCCTTGGCGCTGGTGACCACGAAGCCCTTGCCGTCCGGGGTCCAGTCGTATTCGTAGACGAAGGTGTCGGCCGGCGACAGCAGCTTGAGCGCGCCGCCGGCGCCGACCAGCGCCACGCGCTGTTCGTCTTCCTCGCTGCCGATCTCGCCCACTTGCGGCGCGCCCGCTTCGACCGCGCCGCGCAGCTTCCTGGCGCCGACCGTGGCCAGCAAGGCGAGCTGCTGGCCGTCGGGCGACCAGCGCACGGTGTTGGCGGTGCCCTTCACGCTGGCGGCCGTGCTGGCCTTCCCGTCGCGCACCACGTACAGGGTGGCGGTGCCGTTCTTCGCATCGGCGCCGATGAAGGCCAGCGCCTTCTGGTCGGGCGACCAGGCCGGATCTTCGTAATTACAGGCGGCGCAGGGATCGTAGCTGGCGACCACCTTGCCGCTGGCGGCGTCGCGCACGACCACGCTCGCATGCGGGCGTTTGGGCAGGCCGCCGGGGTTGACCGATTCGAGCGCCGCGATGCGATCGCCCGAGGCGCTGAGCGCGAGCCCGCGGTAGTCGTGCAGGCCGGCGGGCGCCGCGTAAGCGCCGGTGGCCGCGAGCAGCGCGCCCGCGAGAGTTGTATTGACGATCGTCTTCAGCTGAGGCATGGCTTCCCTGTGGTCGAATTTTTCCTGCGGGAAGTCTACGCCAAAAGAAAACGACCGTCACCCACGGCTGTGTAACAAGGCCGGTTCAGGCGCCGCCGGCCGACAGCATGCGCTCGACGTAGCGCGCGGCATCTAGCAGGCAAGCGCGGCAGCGCTCATCCTGCGACGCCGAACCATTGCCCCAACAATTCCCAAACCGCCCAATAGCAAGGCATACGTTGGCGGTTCCGGCACCGTCGAAACGGCGGCAATCGTCCAGCGCGACGCGTCGTAAGGACCTTCGGCTCCGGGCCCATCGGCATTTGCCGCATTCAGGGTCGAATAATTAGCGACATCGGTCGCGCCACCGTTAAATGGCGCCATGACAAGGAAGTTTGTAAAATTACTGTCGAATGCGATAAAGTTATTCTCCAATCCATTCAACGAGACTATCCCAGGGCCGCTGGCAAAAATGCCTGCCACGCCGCGGGAAATAAGCGCACCGCTGCCGTCGAAGGCGACGCCATCCAGGCTGATCGCCAAATTGGATTGGATGGTAATCAGGTTACCGTTGGCCGTGCCGTCAAACGAGCCCGTGATGACGTCGCCGGTGGTAAAGACATAAGAGAAATCGTAGTTAGACGCCTGGGTAATGGCGCTGGCCGCCATCATGAAGGCGAAGCCTGCAGCACGCAAGAAGTTTTTCATTGGCAATATTTCGCAAGAGGGATTGGAGATTTTTAGCACTATTTTAATGCTAATGAGCAATTTTCATTGATTATTTCCCATAAGACATGCGCATTCTATCCTGTCTTTTATGCATTAATGTAAATTTTTTTATAATAGGCGAATGAAGAGCCGAGTCGAATGACGAGACGCTATGGATTGAGGCCGGTCCGTGAAAGCGCATCAAGGAAGCGCTACCTGCCAGGCTCATCACCTCACGGCGGTCCAGGCCGCGACCGGCTCTTGCGTCGATGTCCTCGATCGCGGCCTGCCCATGTTTGAGGTGCGCGTTCTTAAGCCGCCGTACCCGCTTGCGGTCATTTTAAGATTTACTATCGGTATTGGACAGCGACAGCATGCGCTCGACGTAGCGTGCGATCAGGTCGATTTCGAGGTTGACCTGGCTGCCGGCGCGCAGGTGCTTGAGGGTGGTCACCGCGATGGTGTGCGGGATCAGGTTGATCGAGAAGCGGCAAACCGCGGCGGCGCCCAGGTCCTCGACCCGGTTGACGGTCAGCGACACGCCGTTCACCACCACCGAGCCTTTGAAGGCGAGGAACTTGGCCAGCTCGCGCGGAGCGTCGATCACCAGTTCCCACGATTCGCCGACCGCTTCGAAGCTGTGCACTTGGCCGAGGCCGTCGACGTGGCCCGAGACCAGGTGGCCGCCGAGGCGCTCGGCCAGGGTCAACGCCTTTTCGAGATTGACTTCACCCGGCGCGTCGAGGCCGACGGTGCAGTTCAGGCTCTCGCGCGAGACATCCACGCTGAAGCTGGCCGAGGTCTTGGCGACCACCGTCATGCAGGCGCCGTTGATGGCGATCGAGTCGCCCAGCGCGACGTCTTGCAGCGGCAGGCCGCCGGCGTCGATCTCGAGCCGGACGCCGGCATCGTGGCCGCCCTCGAGCGGCTGGACGGAATGGATGTGGCCGACGGCGGCGACGATTCCAGTGAACATACGCAGTGCTTTCTAAAGAGGAGTGAATCTGGCAAGGATACGCACATCGGCGCCAAGCTGCTTGACCTCGTGGAAGGCGAGCCGCTGTTGCTGGTCCAGCCGCTGCAGCGGCGCCAGCGCGAACATGCCTTGCGCGTCGCCGAGCAGGCAGGGCGCGAGGTAGACCAGCAGCTCGTCGACGCAGCCCTCGCGAATCAGAGATCCGTTCAGCTTGAAGCCGGCTTCGACGTGCAGCTCGTTGATCTCGCGCCGCCCCAGTTCGAGCATCAGCGCCGGCAGGTCCACCTTGCCGGCCGCGTTCGGCAGCAGGATCACCTCGTGGCCGGCGGCCTGCAGCGCCGCCTGTTTGGCCGGGTCGGCCTCCGCCGCCACGATCCAGCAGGCGTCGCCGGCGAGCACGCGCGCGTCGAGGCCGATGTCAAGCTTGCTGTCGACGATGATGCGGCGCGGCTGGCGCGGTATGTCGATCGCGCGCACCGTGAGCTGCGGGTCGTCGGCCTTGACGGTGCCGATGCCGGTCAGGATCGCGCCGGCGCGCGCGCGCCAGAGGTGGCCGTCGGCGCGCGCCTCGGGGCCGGTGATCCACTGGCTCTCGCCGTTTTGCAGCGCCGTCATGCCATCCAGGCTGGCCGCGGTCTTCAGGCGCACCCAGGGCCGGCCGCGCTGCATGCGCGAGAAGAAGCCGATGTTCATTTCATAAGCGGCATCGGCCAGCACGCCGGACGTGACTTCGACGCCGGCCGCCTGCAGCTTGGCCAGGCCCTGGCCGGCCACCCGCGGGTTCGGGTCCGCCATGGCGACGACCACGCGTCCCAGGCCCGCGCGCACCAGCGCGTCGGAGCACGGCGGCGTGCGGCCGAAGTGGTTGCAGGGTTCGAGCGTGACGTAGGCGGTGGCGCCGCGCAGGTCGACGCCGCGCGCGGCGGCGTCGCGCAGGGCCTGGATTTCGGCGTGCGCCTGGCCGGTGGGCTGGGTGTGGCCGGCGGCGATCACCTCGCCGTCGCGCGCGATCACGCAGCCGATGCGCGGGTTCGGCGCGGTCAGGTACATGCCCTTGGCGGCCCATTCGAGGGCCAGCGCCATGCCGTCGGTATCGTTCAATATGTGCACGGTGACCTTCACAAAATTCGAGGATGGAGCCTGGGGACGCGCGCTAGGGCGGCTCGCCCTCGCCCGCGCAGCTGGCGCCGTCGCGCGCCGGATCGCACACGCGGGCGCGGCCCAGCATGTTGATCTTGATCCGCCGCACCTGCCCGTCGCGAAACAGCGACAGCGTGCCCCAGCGCGCGGCCGCGCTGCTGGTGTCGGTGCAGCCGCGTCCAGTGCCATTGTACGCAAAATACGCGCCGCCCTGCTGGCCGGAGAAGTTGGTGCGGATCACGATGCCGTCGGCCAGCGGACCGTGCTGCGCGATCACCTCGTCGGCGCGGCCGGGGCGCCGGTCGCCGTCATGGTCGATGAACACGATCCAGCCGCGGCTCCAGTCGGTGCCGCCCGCACCGGCCGGCACCAGCTCGACCCGCGCGCCGCGGGCAATCGCCTGGCCGCGCGCCAGCCCGATCGCGCCGGACAGGTCGTTGACCGCGGCGCGGAACTGCAGGGTGCGCAGCAGTTGCCGCAGCTCAGGCAGCGCGATCGCCATCAGCACCGCGGCCACGGCCAGCACGCTCATCAGCTCGATCAGGGAAAAACCGGATGACGAGCCGGCATTGCGCGGGCGGCGCCTCATGGCCAGCAGCGCGCGGAGCTGCCGCTGGCGGCATGCTCGCCGCCGCTATTGAGCGTCAGCGTGCCGCACTCGCGGTCCTTGAAGTTGGCGTCGACTTTCGCGGTCCCCGGCATGGCCTCGATCTCGACGCATTGGGCCAGCGTCAGCCCCGGACAGGCGCGCCCACGCAGCTCGTAGGCGCTGGCCGACGCGCTGCCGCCCGACCACCAGCGAAACGCCGCCGCCTGCGGATCGGCCGTGTCCGACGAGAAGGCGAGATAGGTATTGTGGCGCGTGTAGAAGCGCTCCTGCTGCTGCATCAGCTCGAGCAGCGCGACCTGCCCTTCGATGCGGCGGGTCTTGGTGATGTAGCCGGCGTAACTGGGATAGGAGATGGCCGCGAGGATCGCGACGATCGCCAGCGCGACCAGCACTTCGACCAGGGTGAATCCGGCATGGCGTCTCATTGGTGGCTCCTGTCGCTCTGTCATTTTCGGATGGCGGCGTCGTGCAGTTCCTGCCAGTTGGCGACTTCGCGCCAGCTGATGCGCCGGGCCGGCAGCGTGACGGTCACGCGCTGCACGTCCGGCGGCTTGCCCTCGCCGCGCCAGTGGACGATCGCGATGCTGCGCACGGCAGCGGCGCCGCCGGTGGCGCCGCGCGGACCGACCGTGGTCAGGCTGTCGAACAGCAGCGGGACCGGCGCCTCGCCGCCCTGTGCCGGCTCGCCGGTCGCCGCGCCGCTGGCGGCCACGCCATCGGCCTTGAACGCGAAGCCGCTCAAGGCATCGAGCACGTAGCTGCGCGCGGTGGGTGCGGCGCAGGCGTCGGCACCGGCCAGCAGCGTGTTGACGAAGACCGTGCCCGAGGCCAGGATCGGGCTGCCGGCCAAGCGCTCGCCATCGGCCTGTGCTTGCGGGAAGTCGAAGTACCAGCCCAGCTTCGCGATCGATCCGCCGAACGAAAACTCGGCGCCGGTAATCGCGTACGGGCCGCTACCGGAGAGCGTGCGTAGGGCGAGCTCGGAGCGCCCTCGCACTTGTCCCTGCCCGTTGTCGTGGATCGCATAAAACGACTGCGGCGCGAAGTTCGCCGCCTGCAGGTCGGCGTGTTCGATGAACTTGCCGGTGCCGAACAGGACGAGGTAGCCGCCGCCGGGCGCGAACACGGCTTTGGGCGCGTGCGTGATGGGCTGGCGCCGATTCTGGGCATCGCGTGCGGTGAACAAAGCGCGTACCGACCAAGGCGGCTTGCCGCCGAAGTCGAAACGCCATAACTGGCCTTGCAGGTCGCCCGCGTAGGCGAGCAAGGCGCTGCCATCGGCGCCGATGGCCAGCGCGGGCGCGGCCAGCGCATTGGCCGGTCCCGCTTCCGACGCCGGCGCCGCCAGCTTGAAGTAGTTAACGCCCTCCTTCCAGCGCGCCGATGTCGGCTTGTCGAGCGCGAGCAGGAACAGCACACCATCGGCGCTGGACTGGCCCTGATCGTAGTTGTTGATGCCG
>DASRXO010000546.1:0-6402 GCA_035654095.1 Telluria sp. | reverse complement strand
GATTGAAGAGAACCAGACGTGCCGCCCGCTCAAACTCGGCGACGAACGCTCGTCCCGAGTTCGACGTTCGCGCTGCTGACATAAAAGGCTGTAGCAGCGTGTAACTCCGCAAGTGCAGCGGGGAGGATGACAAGCTTCACTTCAATGTCACGCGTACTTCTGCGAGTGCGTCGTCAATGGGTACTACATCCACCTTGCCCTGCTCCACCTCAGCAATACGATGCTCAATTTCAAGTGCCCACGCCTCCTCGATTTGATTGTCGTCATCAAGGCTTGCAAGAAGCAGTTGAGCAAAAGCCGCGCGCTCGCCAGGCGATAGCGTCAACGCCTCACTGGTCAATTTTTCGAATAGGGTTTCCATTTTCCGCTCCTTGCTGGTGCTCGCCCAATTTTACCGCCGATTGGCCGCGTCGCATCAAAATCATCACCGGTCACTTGACGCGGGAATCCGCGAAGCAAGTGTCGTGTAGCCGCCTTCGATGTCCACGCTGAGCGGCACCCGGATCCATTCTAGCAAGCACGCCCGCGCGGGCAGGCCCTGCCAGGCGATTACGACGCTTTCAGCTGCTCGCGCACCGGCAGGTCGCGGATCCGCTTGCCGGTCGCGGCAAAAATGGCATTGCACAAGGCGGGCGCAAGCGGCGGGGTGGCCGGCTCGCCCACCCCGCCCAGGGGACCGTCCAGATCGTGGTGAACGAAGTGGACACTGATCGCGCGCGGCGCCGCCATCGCCCGCAGGATTTCGTAGTCGTGGAAATTGCTTTGCTCGGCCCGCCCATGCTTGAACGTGATTTCGCCGCTCATCGCAAGGCTGAGTCCCATGATGCAGGCGCCCTCGAGCTGGGATCGAATCCGGTCGGGATTGATCTGCGGCCCGCAATCGACCGCGATATCGACCCGGGGAATCGACAGCTCGCCATTCGCCGCCACCGCCACTTCGATCACGACCGCGACGTAGGTCACGAAACTGTACGACACCGCCAGGCCGAGACCATGGCCCTTCGGCAACTTGCGTCCCCATCCCGCCTGGTCGCTCGCCATCGCAATGACCTGGCGCATGCGGCCGGTATCGAGCGGGTAACGCTCGGGCGATTCACCGTAATTCCAGTTGTCGGACAGCGTTTTCGGATTGATCTTGCGCGCCGGACCGATCAGCTCGAGCAGGTAGTCGCGATGATCGCGCTTTGCGGCCGCGGCCAGCTCCGCCACGAACGACTGTATCGCGAACACGTGCGGGATGTTCGATACCGAGCGGAACCAGCCGACGCGCGTGTGGGCGTCCACTTTCGGCGCCTCCACCCGGAAGTTCGGGATCGCAAAAGGAATGTTGACGGCGGACATGCCGAGCTCGAACGGCTGCTCGCCCTTGGCGCCGGCCGTGAACAAGGCGCCGATGGTCGGCGCAGCGGTCCGGTGCAGCCACGCCGTCGCCTTGCCTTGCGCGTCCACGGCGGCTTCGAGGCGCTCCACCGAAACGGTATGGAAGTAGTCGTTGTGGATATCGTCCTCGCGCGTCCAGGTGACCTTGACCGGCGCGCCCTGCATCGCTTTCGACAGCAAGGCGGCTTCGGCAACAAAGTCGGGCTTCGACTTGCGGCCGAAACCGCCGCCCAGCAGCGTCACATGGACGGTGACGTCTCCGGGTTTCAGGTTCAGGTGCGTCGCCACGATCTCGCGCGTGGCTTGCGGCGCTTGCACGCAGGCCCACACTTCGCATTTGCCGTCGGCGATGCGCGCGGTGGCAGCCGGCGGCTCCATCGTGGCGTGGGCGATGTGCGGCAGATAGTATTCGGCTTCGATGCGGCGCGCGGCTTTCGACAGCGCTGCCATCGCGTCGCCATCGTTACGCACCGCCTTGGCCGGCTTGCGCACCGCCGCTTGCAAGGTCGCCTTGAAACTGGCCGAATCGTAGTCGGCATGCGGGCCGTCGTCCCAAGTGATCTTGAGCGCTTCCCTGCCCTTGATCGCCGACCAGGTGTTGCGTGCGATGACGGCGATGCCGCCCAGCGGGTGGAAGGCGGCGGGCGCGGGACTGGCTTTGATCTCGACTACCTGGACCACACCCGGCACTTTCAAGGCCGCCGACGAGTCGAAGCCGACCACCTTGCCGCCCAATACCGCTGGCCGCGCAATGACCGCGTACAGCATACCGGGCAGGCGGGTATCGATGCCGTATTGCGTGTTGCCGGTCACGATATTGTGGAGGTCGACGCCGCGGATGTCGTCCTTGCCGATGTAGCGGAACTCGGCCGGCTTTTTCAGGTGCAGCTGCTTGCCCGAAGGCGGGGTGAGCTGCGCCGCGGCGCTGGCCAGCGCACCGTAGCCGAGGCGACGCCCGGTCTTGACATGCACCACTTCGTGATGCTTCGCCTGCACCTCATCGGGCGCTACCTTCCACTGTTGTGCGGCGGCCATTTCCAGCATGCCGCGCGCGGCGGCCCCGATACGGCGCATCGCATCGAAGGATTCGCGCATGCTGCGCGAGCCATCGGTGTTCTGGTTGCCGTATTTTTCCTCGATGCCGAGCGCTTGAACGACCCGCACCTTATTCCAGTCGGCCTCGAGCTCGTCGGCGACCACCATCGGCAGGCTGGTGCGCACCCCTTGCCCCATTTCCGAACGATGGGCAACGATCGTCACCATCCCGTCCGTGCCGATGGAAACGAAGAGCAGCGGGTCATCCACAACGCCGCCCGGCATCGCGTCGCCGCCATATTTCTGGGCCGTGGCGTCGGCCGCGCGGACGATGCCGGACAGGCCGACGGTGAGCGTCAATCCGGTCAGCGCGCCGAGGCCCTTGAGCCAGGTGCGGCGTGCGCATCGGCCAGTTGCGGGACAGCCGCTTCGTGGCGCGCTCGGTGGCGAAAGTGTCGTTTTTCGTGGTCGGTACGCCCGAACTGGCAGCGGCCAAGGGCCGGCCGAACACGCTGCAGGATTTGGCGCATCTGCCCACCACCGCCCTCAAGGATGGCAATACGGGCCGGATCTGGCCCTGGTACTTTGCCGGCAACCAGCAGCTCACCCCGGCCATGCCGGCGCTGGTGACGGACGATCCGGAAGTGGAATGCGAGGCGGTGCTGGCCGGGATCGGCTACGGCCAACTCCCGAGTTTCCTGGCCGTGCCGCTGATTCGCGCCGGCCGGCTGGTCACGGTGCTCGACGACTGCCGTCCCGACCCGTGGGACCTCTACGTCTATCGCCCCCAGCGCGGCCCGGTACCGGCGCGCATCCGGCTGGTCTTCGATCACATCGTCGACGCGCTCTCGGACCCCGGCGCGTTCCCGGTCATTCCCTGACCGCGATCCGCCGGCTTTGTTTCATTTGACGCCTGCCAGACAAAACGGAAATCCCATCGCCCTGGTGGCCTGCAAGGACTAGAATGTGTATATATGACAGGAGTTATACACATCATGCGAACAAATATTGTGATCGACGACAAACTGATGGAAGACACGCTACGCTTGACGGGCTTGAAGACCAAACGTGAAGCCGTGGAACTTGGACTACGCACGCTACTGCGCCTGCAACAACAAGACAAGATACGGCAATTTCGCGGCAAACTATCGTGGGACGGAGATCTTGCGACCATGCGGGTTGACAAGTGATCCTGGTCGATTCAAGCGTATGGATAGACTACTTCCGGGGCGCGTCGACGCCTCAGACCGATGCGCTGGATGGCATGCTGGGCAGCGAACCGATCGCCATCGGTGATCTTATTTTGACAGAGGTGCTGCAGGGCTTCGGCACAGACCGCGATTTCAACGTGGCGAAAAAGCTGCTGACTTCGCTGTCCGTGATTGACCTTGACGGGCGAGCCGTGGCGATTCAAGCCGCCAGGAATTCTCGTGCCTTGCGATCACTGGGCATCACGATCCGCAAGACCATCGACACAGTGATTGCCACCCGTTGCATCGAGGATAACTACCACTTGCTCTACAGCGACAGGGATTTCGATCCATTCGTCATTCATCTAGGACTGCGTTCTGCGTTTCCGTGAACTGGTCGAGGTTTTGGACAATTTCACGCCCAGTTCACAGCCTGGCGCAACGCTCCGTTGAAGCGTAAGGACGTGTGAATTCAAGTGATGTATGATGATTGATGTTTGATGCGCGACCTGAAGGAGAACATGATGCGTACCACTTTAGCAATCGACGACGATGTCCTCGTTGCGGCCAAGGTGCTTGCATCGCTTCAGCGCAAAAGCATCGGTGAGGTCATCTCTGCGCTCGCCCGACAGGCACGTCAACCGCAAGCGTCTAGTCACACCACGCGCAACGGTGTGCCACTACTCCAAACGCGAGCGGGAACCATGCCGGTCACACTGGACATGGTAAACAAATTGCGCGACGAGCTCCCAGGATGACATACCTGCTTGACGTAAATGTCCTGATCGCACTGATTGACCCTGGCCACCTCCAGCACGACATTGCGCACGATTGGTTCGCGAGGGCATCGGCTGTCGGCGCCAATAAATCGGCCACAGGAAGTTTATCCTAGTCGCGGTTTCGCACTGTCATGAGCGCGATGTTTCGTCAGTACCCGCGTAGCACCTGCCACAACCGCAATTTTTCAGCATAAGGCAAAGTGTAGGCGGGACTGCTCGATGGCAGTTGAAGGACGCGATAGCGCGTCGCATGTAGCCCCAGCACCTTCAGACCCAGCCCGGATGCCGTCCCGCCATTAAAGGCGATGGTCGTTAGATTGGGTAAACTGGAAAGCAATGCGATCAGATCATTGTCGTTACGGTCACGGATGCGGCTATCCAAACTGCCAGCACGATGTGCTTCGGCCACCACATCCCATAGGCCAACATGTTGTTCCAGCAAAGCTTTGAGGCGCGAGGTGTAGTCGAGCCGCACCAAATCCACGCCAGTCACTTCCGACATCAACAGCCAGAATCGATTCTGCCGATTTCCATAGTACTCCTGAAGCGCCAGCGACTTTTCACCTGGCAAACTCCCTAGTACCAACAAACGAGTTTGAGGATCGACAACCGGATCGAAACATCGCTTTCGCGCAGGCTGCTCCGGTGCATCGTCAATATTCAATAGCTTGGTCATCCGTACGTTCTAACTTCTATTAACCGCGCCAACTGTTCTGCGGATGGGCATAGTACTGCTGCGCCACGAGCGAGGCGGCGGTAGGGACGGTGGCGGGCATGGGGCGCATTCTAGCCGATCGGGCGATCGCGGCAACGGCCGGCGTTGCGTGTAGAATCGTCCGGCAGCGCCGACAACAACATCCGGAGACCGCCATGGACCAGACCGTAGAGCAAGCGCCCTTGCCGACCAGCGCACCGCGCGCCATCGATACCCTGCTCGCCCAGTACAGCGAGAGCCATCTGAACCACACCAACGAAATCATCCACGTCGTGTGCGTGCCGCTGATCGTGTTCACCCTGCTCGGCATCGTCTGGTGGCTGCATCCGCTGGCCGCGCTGGCGCTCAGCGCGGCGGCGCTGTGGTACTACTTCCAGCTGTCGCGCCCCTTCATCCTCGGCATGCTGGCGATGACGGCCGTGATGCTCGCCGTGCTCGGTGCGATGCCGCCGGCCACCGTGCTGCCGCTGTCGATCGCGATCTTCGTGCTGGCCTGGATCGGCCAGTTCATCGGCCACCAGATCGAGGGCAAGAAACCCTCCTTCCTCGAGGACTTGCGCTTCCTGCTGATCGGGCCGCTGTTCGTGCTCGGCTTCCTGTACCGCCGCCTGAATCTGTCCTATTGAACGCACACCGAGCAGTAACAGATTATTACGTTTTTCAGATAGCTGGCGACACCTGAATTCGTTAAAGTTGAGTTTCCAAAGTTCTGTCCTCGGTCCCTTGGCTGGCCTGCGGAACAGGGCTTCTAAAAACTGAAAACGGAGCGTCCACATGAAAACCGCACTTACCCTCGTCCTCGCCGCAGCCGCGCTGGCCGGCTGCGCCACCCCGCCCCACTCGGGCAGCGTATATCGTTCCTACCAGACGCAGAACGAACAGATCGTCCGCATGGGCATCGTCGAGTCCGTGCGGGAAGTGACCATCGCCAACCGCGACACCGGCACCGGCACCATGGCCGGCGCGGCCCTGGGCGGCATCGCGGCCGGTTCCAATGTGGGCGGCGGCAACGGCTCGGCGGCGGCGGCGATCGCCGGGGCGCTGGCCGGCGGCATCATCGGCAACCGCATCGAAGCCAACGCCAACAACCGCAAGGGCTTCGAGATCACCGTCAAGCTCGACAACGGCGAGCTGCGCGCGATCACCCAGGAAGCCGACGAACTGTTCCAGCCCGGCGAGCGCGTGCGCTTGCTGAGCGCCGGCCGCACCACCCGCGTCACGCACTAAAACCAGCTTTGCACGCCGGCCGCCCATATGTTGGGGGCCGGCAAGAAATTGCGAAAGACCCTATACTTTCGCAATG
>DASRXO010000545.1:0-12087 GCA_035654095.1 Telluria sp. | reverse complement strand
CGCAGCGGCGAGGAAGCGGAACGCACCCACCCGAACGGCAAGCTCCATTCCAACTACAACCTGTTGTACCGCTTGGCGGCGCGCTTCGGCAACCCCGAGGCGCAGGGGGTGGCGACCTGGATGGCGTCGCTGGGCCACGTGTGCGAGGAAGATTACTGGAGCTTGCTGTGGCTCGACCCCGCCTTGCCGGCCAAGCCGATGTCGGCGGTCGCGCCCCACCACCACTTCGACGACCTGGGCACCGTGTATTGGCGCAGCGACTGGACCGCCAAGGCGACGGCGTTCGCGTTCCGGGCCGGGCCGCCCGAGGGCCACCATGTCGCGGCCCTCGTCACCAAGCTGCCCGACTGGCATCTCGAGATGGGCCACTCGCACCCGGACGCCGGCAGTTTCATGCTGTACGGCGGGGGCAGCTACCTGACCGGCCCGATGGGCTACGCCGGCATCCCGAGCAGCAAGTTGAGCAATACCCTGCTGGTCGACGGCCAAGGACAAGCCAATGAAGGCGCCGGCCATGACGCCTTCGTCGGCTACCCCTATGCGCGGCTGGACAGCATCCGCATCACCAGCGTGACGCTGGGCGCCGACCATGCCGACATCGTCGCCGACCTCTCCGGCGCCTACCGCCCCGAGCTGGGCATCGAACGCCTCGAACGCCGCTTCAGCTGGGCGCACGGCGCCTGGACCACGACCGACCGCATGCGCGCCAGCAAGCCGGTGGTCCTGACCGCGCAGCTGCATGGCGACCGGGCCATCACGCAAGTGGCGGAGCGGCGCTTCCTCATCGCCGGCCGGCCATCCGCGCTCAAGGTCGACGTCCGCACCCCGGCGGCGCAAGCGGTCATCGCGCCCGGTGTGGTGGTCGCGGCCGGCCCGCCGGGCCACGTCGACCGGGGACCGACGGAACAGCGCGGCACGGTGCTGCGCCTGTCCCTGCCGGCCAGCAAGGACGCGACGCTGGTGACCAGCATGCGTTTTTAGGGAGCCGTGACCATGCAGATTCCCGACGTCGTCACCGTCGGCGAGGCGATGGCCCTGCTGATCGCCCGCCATACCGGGCCCTTGGCGCAGGTCAGCGAGTTCGAGCGCGCCAGCGCCGGCGCGGAACTGAATGTGGCGGTCGGCCTGAGCCGGCTGGGATTCAAGGTCGCGTACATCACCCGCCTGGGCGACGACAGCCTGGGGCGCAATCTGCGCGATTTCATGCGCGCGCAGGAGCTCGATCTGCGCCATGTCATGGTGGACGGGCGCTATCCCACCGGGTTCATGCTGAAGGCGATGGTGAACGACGGCACGGATCCGGAGGTGGAATACTTCCGGCGCGGATCGGCCGCCAGCCATATGTCGCCGGCCGATATCGCGGGCGCCGATATCGCGCAGGCGCGCCTGTTGCACCTGACGGGAATTTCGCCCGCCCTGTCGCCCGGTTGCCGCGAGTTGGTGTTTGGGCTGGCGGAGCGGGCCCGCGCCGCCGGCCGCACCGTGAGTTTCGACCCCAACCTGCGGCCGCGCCTGTGGCCGTCGCAGGGAGAGATGATCGCGACGGTCAATGCGCTGGCCGGTTTGGCCGACTTGGTCATGCCCGGCCTGGCCGAGGGGCAGATGTTGACCGGCTGCGCGCACGCGGCCGACATCGCCGATTTCTACCTGGCGCGCGGCGCGCGCCAGGTGGTGGTCAAGCTGGGGCCGCAGGGCGCGTATTTTGCCAGCGCCCGCTGCAGCGGCACCGTGGCCGGCCTGACGGTGGCGAAAGTGGTCGACACCGTGGGCGCCGGCGACGGCTTCGCGGTCGGCGTCATCAGCGCGCTGCTGGAGGAGCTGCCTTTGCGCGCGGCGGCGGCGCGCGGCAATGCGATTGGCGCGCGCGTTCTGCAGTTCCGCGGCGATTGCGAGGGCCTGCCCAATCGCGCGCAGCTGGCCGAGACGGAGGGCGCGAGCGAGCCGCCCCACCCGCTCGCGATGCACTGAAGCGCGTTCGCCGTCACACCAAACATAAAACACAAAGACATCTTGGAGACTAGGGCATGAGAACAATGAAGGGGCTGCGCTGGCTGGTCATCACCCTGGTGGCCGTCGCGACCGTCATCAATTACATCGACCGCTCGGCGCTGGCCGTCATGTGGCCGGGGATCGCGGCCGAACTGGGCATGGACAAGCGCGACTATGCCAACATCATCACGGTGTTCCTGGTCGGCTACGCTGTCGGCCAGTCGCTGTTCGGCAAACTGTTCGACGCCCTGGGCACCCGGATCGGCTTCCTGCTGTCGATCCTCGTGTGGTCGGTCTCCATCGGCCTGCATTTTGTCGCGCGCTCGGCCATGTCGTTCGGCCTGTTCCGGGTGCTGCTGGGGATGGGCGAGGCGGGCAACTGGCCGGGCGCGACGAAGGCCATCGCCGAATGGTTCCCGGTCCGCGAGCGCGCCCTGGGACAGGGAATCTTTGGCGCCGGCGCCTCGATCGGATCGATCATCGCGCCGCCGCTGGTGGCCTTCCTGTACGCCTACGTGGGCTGGAAGAGCACCTTCATCCTGATCGGGGCGCTGGGCCTCATCTGGATCGTGCCATGGCTGATCGTCTACAAATCGGGCCCGGACGCGCACCCATGGATAGGCGCCGAAGAACGCGCCTACATCCTGACGGGACAAGCGAGCGCCGTCACGGCGCAGGCGGAATACGTCCCGACCTGGTCGCAGCTGCTGCGCCATCGCCAGAGCTGGGGCGTGATCGCCGCGCGCTTTTTCATCGATCCGATCTGGTGGCTGTTCGTCGGATGGCTGCCGCTGTACCTGAACGAAAAATTTCACTTCGATGTGAGGCAGATCGGTATTTTCGCGTGGGTGCCTTATGTCGGCGCCGGCATCGGCGCGCTGATGGGCGGCTGGCTGTGCGGCTGGCTGCTGCGGCGCGGCTGGTCGGTCGACGGCGCGCGCAAGCTGGTGATCGGCCTGGGGCTGGTGCTGATGTTTCCCGCCTTGCTGCTCAGCGCGATGGCCGATACGCCCTTGCTGGCGGTTCTGTCGATCGGCGTGATCCTGTTCGGCTTCCAGGCGGCGATCAGCAATACCCAAACCCTGCCGAGCGATTTTTTCTCGGGAAAAACGGTCGGCTCGCTGGCCGGTATCAGCGGCACGTCGGCGGTGCTGGGCGTGATCATTTGCATGCAGCTGGTGCCCGAACTGACCGCAGGCGGCAACTACACGCCGTTCTTCGTTCTCGGCGCGATGCTGGTGCCGCTGGTGTTCGTCGCGCTCTGGCTGGGCGGCCCCATCGTCCCGGTCGAACCGCGCCAGCGGGCCGATTCGTCTCACACCCCTCAACCTTCAACCATCAAGGAATTTCCATGAATCTGATACAGCGTACATGTGGCTTATCGTTGCTCTGCACCGGCCTGCTGGCGGCGTCCAGTCACGCACAGCCCGGCGCAGGCGCGGCGACGGGTTTCACGTCCAAGGAGGCATTGAGCAGCTTGTTCGACCTGGAGGGCAATTCGCCGTTTCCATCGCCCTATGCCGGCACGCTCAACTTCAGCGCCCTCTCGTCCAAGTTCGCCACCGCCAACGGCCACGGCTACCGCAACGAGCTGAAAATGGCCGCCAAGAACCGCCTCCCGATTGAACAGACGCATGAGCACTTCTCCGCGCTCGTCACGCCGACCCTGCCCAATGGCTACAAGACCATCGTCGCCCAATATCACGTCGACGGCCTGGAGACCATTTTGAAGGTCTACGTCCAGGACACGGCCGAGAGCTCCTTACTCGATGGCAAGGCCAACAATGGCGTATTCGACGTGGTGGCGAAGCTCGGCATGAGCGGCACGGAGGGGGTCGAGACCGCCCTCGGCACGATTCGCTCCGGCGACACCTTCGCCCTGGATATCAAGTTCGAAAATGGCGATGCCACCGTGACGGTCAAGACCGACAAAAACGGCACCATCCAGACCAAGCGCACCCACATCGTTGCCGACAAACGGAAGATCTTTTTCAAGTTCGGCGACTACTCGCAAGCGCAGGATCCCGACACGAAGGCGCTCACCATTATCCCGAGCAAATGGGACGAATACTTCCGTCTGCACCACATCGACAAGGATCTGATCAGCTTCAGCCACACCACCTTCGTCCGCGATTAGAAAAGCCGCGCCACGGCATGCCTGCCAGTGGCGCCACTCGATGCAACCGGAGACAGACATGAATCAAGCGGTAGACCCCGGCACCCTGGCGCTGCTGAAGACCGTCAGAACCTCGACCCTGACCACGCTGCTGTACAAGCGCGGCTTTCGCAATGTGTTCATCCAGGGCGCGCGGCCGCTGAAGACGGGGCAACGGCTGGCCGGACCGGCCTACACGCTGCGCTACATTCCGTCGCGCGAGGACCTGGACGGCATCGACGCCTTCCGCGATCCGCGCCATCCGCAGCGGGTGGCGATCGAAGAAGTTCCGCCCGGCGCGGTCCTGGTGATGGATTGCCGCGGCGATGCGTCGGTGGCCTCGGCCGGCAGCATCCTGGCCACCCGCATGCAGGTGCGCGGCGCGGCCGGCATCGTCACCGACGGCGGCTTGCGCGACGCGGTTGGCATCGCCAAGCTGGACATGCCGGCCTGGTGCGCGGGCGCCTCGGCCCCGACCAATCTGATCCGCCACCACGCGCTGGACTTGAACGCGCCGATCGGTTGCGGCGGCGTGCCGGTCTATCCGGGCGACATCATGGTGGGCGACGACGACGGCGTGGTCTGCATCCCGGCCCATTTGGCGGATGAGGTCGCGGGCGACGCGGTCGAGATGGAGCGCTTCGAAGACTTCGTGCTGGAAGAGGTGGAGCGCGGCGTATCGATCATCGGCCTGTATCCCGCCACCGCGCCGGACACCCGGACCCGCTATGAAGCATGGCTGGCGCGCCGCGTTTGATGGCAAGGCATTTTTTTAGGACGGTTGTTAAACGTTTTCCAAGGAATAATTTTTACCGCAACGATAATAGGAGACATTGTTTTGAATAAGAAAATGAAAAAACAGCGGCATGCACCGACCCCGATCGCGTCGGCGGTTGCGATGGCCTTGCTGACAATGAGCGCCGCGTCCCATGCACAGCAGGCGGCGCCCGCGCCGGACGGGGCCGCGATGCAAAAAGTTGAAATCACCGGTTCGAGCATCAAGCGGGCGGCGGCGGACCAGGCGCTGCCGGTCACCGTGGTCAAGGCCGACGACTGGATCGCGCAAGGCATGGTGACGGTCTCCGACATCCTGATGTCGATGTCGACCGCCTCCGATTTCCAGCCGAACACCACGGCGGGCACCGGCAACAGCGCCAATATGCGCGGCATCGGCACCGCGCGCACCCTGGTGCTGCTCGACGGCAAACGCCTGAGCGACAGCGCGATCGATCCGAACACGATTCCGATTAGCGCCCTCGACCGCACCGAAGTGCTGCGCGACGGCGCCTCGTCGGTGTACGGCAGCGATGCGATCGGCGGCGTCATCAACTTTGTCACCAAAAAATCCTACACCGGGGCCTCCATCACCGTGAAGGGCACGGCGCCGCAAAAGAGCGGCGGCGGCGAATCCGAAGGCCTGAGTTTCATCGCCGGCAAGGGCAACCTGGGCAGCGACGGCTGGAACGTCTACGTCACCGGCGATCTCAACAACCGACTGCCGCTGTCCCAGACCAGCCGCCCGAATATCACCGACACCGATCGGCTGCAGAGCGCTGGCTTCGCCCCGCCCCACCTGTCGACCGGCGGCAATTCCGTGCCGGCCAACGTGACGCTGGCAAATGGCTCGAACAAGGTCAACGGCGTGAGCATCATCGGCAGCCCGTATGCGAGCAGCGGCTGCTTGCCGCCCTACTCCGCGCCCGGACTGAGCAATACCTGCGCGCCCACCTACAACGCCAATTCGCTGTCGCTGACCACCGCGACCAAGCAGGCGTCCTTCTTCACCAAGGGATCGCTGATGCTGGGCGCCGACAATAAACTGTCGGCGACGCTGATGTATTCGTCGATCTTCGTCCGTCCGGTCAAGAACCCGACCTTCGGCGTCGACGCGTCGATCTCCGGCTTCCCGGCGCTGACGATCACGCCGACCAGTCCCTACTATCCGGGCAAGGGCATCACGCCGGCCATGAAGGGCATCACCAACCAGACACTGACGCTGGCCTGGTCGCTGATCGGCGACCTCGGCCCGACCGTTCTCAACTACGACAAGTCGCAATACCGCATGACGGTCGAAGATGAAGGGCATCTGGGCGCCTGGGATTACAAGGTCGGCATCTGGAATGCGGTGTACGCGTCGCAAACCACCTTCCGTTCGGGCTTCGTCAACAGCTACGGGCTGCTCGCCGGCGTCGCCGGCGGCCAGTTGAATCCCTTCGGCTTGCAGAATGCGGATGGCCAGGCCTATCTGGCGAGCATCTCGACCAATGGCCAATCGGCCGGCAAGAGCCTGACGCGCATGAGCGGCTCCGACCTGTCGGTCAACCGCGAGTTGATGGACCTGCCTGGCGGCGCCCTGGCGATGGCGGCCGGCGGCACGATCTACCACGACTATAGCTACGCCAACATTCCGCCCAGCGTAGCGCTGTCCGGCGGACAGACCGGCACCACCGCGGCCGTCAATGAAGACGCGTCGCGCAACGTGGCGTCGGTGTACGCGGAACTGGACGCGCCACTGACGAAGGCGCTGGACGTCGACCTGGCGGTGCGCACCGACCATTACAGCGATTTCGGCAGCACCACCAATCCCAAGCTCAGCTTCCGCTACAAGCCGCTGGAGACGGTGATGTTCCGCGGCGCCGTCGGCACTGGTTTCCGCGCGCCGACGCTGAACGAACGCTATTTCGGCGCCGTCAACGGGCCGACCGGCGTCACCAGCAACGCCTACAACGATCCGCTGCTGTGCCCGGGCGGAGTGCCAGGCGGCAATACCGGCGGCACCGCCTTGCCCGGTTACATCCCGACCACCGTCTGCAACGCGAAACAGCCGATCAATACGGGCGCCAACCCGACCGTCGGCCCGGAAAAATCGAAAACGGTCAGTTTCGGCATCGTGCTGACGCCGACCCCTTCCTTGCTGGTCTCGCTCGACTACTTCAAGGTGCAGATGACCGACGCGATCGGGCAACTGGCGCAGGCAACCCTGTTCAGTCCGCAAAACGCCAACCTGTTCGTGCGCAATCCGCAAAACAATCTGCTGCTGTACATCGACGATCGGCTGGCGAACCTGGGTGGCCAGCGTACCGACGGCGTCGATGTGACGGGCACTTACGCGCTGCCGAAAAACGCATGGGGCCGCTTCGGCCTGCAGTTCGACGGCACCTACGTCCATACCTTCGAGACCCAGTTGGCGGCCGGCGCGCCGTGGATTTCGAGCATCAATGTGTTCGGGCCCCTGGACGCCAATGTGATGGTTTTCCGCTGGAAGTACTCGGCCAGTGTGAAGTGGCAGAGCAATGACGGCAACTGGACTTCCACCCTGAACCAGCAGTACAAGCAGAGCTTCCAGGATCTGAACGCCTCGTCGACCTTCGCCCATCGCATCGACCCATACACGGTCTACAACTGGTCGATGGCCTACAGCGGCTACCAGAAGTGGATGGTGATGGTGGGCGTGAACAATCTGTTCAATCGCGATCCGCCGGCCGCCAATTACCGCAACGAGGGCTTTGCCAGCGGCGAGGCCAGCCCGATCGGCCGTGAGTTCACTCTGCGCGCCAGCTATTCCTACTGAGCGTTCCAGGCGCAACGTCGTTTGTCGCCACCTTAGGCGTGATCCGGTTTTTCCGGATCTCGCCTAAGGTTTTTTGCCCCTGCTGGGGCATGCGGGAACGTAAAGGAATTCGGACGCCTTGTCGATGAACCGTTCAATCAACCAGGGACAGGCAATGCGGTCGATTTTCGGCCGCTCGGGCCACCCATTTCATGTCGCACTCTTCAGGCGCGCGCGGCATCGAAACGCGCGGCCGCGTTGTCCCAGTTGATGATGCTGAATAGCTTGTCCAGGTATTCGGCGCGCCGGTTCTGGTATTTCAGGTAGTAGGCATGCTCGAACACGTCGAGCAGCAACAGCGGCTGCGCGCCCCACACGGTCAGCTTCTGGTGGTTCTCGCACTGCAGGACCATGAGTTTTTTGGTGGCCGGGTGGTAGGCCAGCACACCCCAGCCCGAGGCTTCCACGGCGGTGGCGGCGGCGATCAGCTGGGCCTTGCACTTCTCGTAGGACCCGAATTCGGCGGCGATCGCCTTGGCCAGCGCGCCTTTCGGCTCGCCACCCTTGCCGGAGATGCTGGTCCAGTAAATCGTGTGCAGGATGTGGCTCGACAACTGGAACGCCAGCTCCTTTTCGTAGTGTTTGACCAGCGCGAAATCGCCGGTCTCGCGCGCCTTGGCCAGCGCTTCCTCGGCCTTGTTGGCGGCCGCGGCGGCCGGCTTGTGATGGAAGTTGTAGTGCAATTCGACGGTGCGCGCATCGATCACCGGCTCCAGCGCATCGTAGGCGAACGGCAGCGGTGCAGCGGCATATTTGCCGGAGGCATCGGTCAGCTTGTCCATGGGATGGGCTCCTTCAGCAGCATAGGCGGATTGTGGCAATTGGGTGGCGATCAAGCCCGCGCCGGCGACGGCGGTGGCTTCCATAAATTGACGGCGTGATGACATGTGTACTCCTTTGTTAGTGGACCAGCGGATAAATGAGCAGCCCGAGGATGGCCGCGGCGGCCACCACGACGGGCTCTTGCAGCTTCTTGAATTTCCATAGCAGCGCGATCGTGACCACGGCGATCAGTGTGGTCGGAATATCGACGATCGAGCGCCGTGCGATCACGATCACCGAGCCGGTGATCGCGCCGATCGCGGCGGCGGTGATGCCGTCGACGAAGGCCAGCACGCCCGGCAGCTTGCCGTATTTCTTGAAGTACGGCGCAGGGATGACGGTGAACAGATAGCACGGAATGAAGGTCGCCAGCGCTGCCACACTTGCGCCAGGCAAACCGGCGATCAGGTAGCCGATGAATCCGACCGTGATCACCACCGGTCCCGGCGTGATCATCGCGACCGCCACCGCGTCGACAAACTGCTTGTCGTTGAGCCAGTGGTGTTGGGTGACCACGCCGCCATACAGGAATGGCACGATCGCCAGCCCCGACCCGAAGACGAAGGCGCCCGCCTCGAGGAAGAAGATGCCGATCTGGGTGAGCAGCGCGGCGTCCAAGGCGCCCAGCATCGCCGGCGCTGCCGGCAACTGGGTTAGTGCGATGCCCGGCAGGCTGCCCTTTCCCAGCCACTTCGGCGGCGCTCGCAGCAGCCACACCAGCACCCCGCCGGCGATGAACAGCCAGGCCAGTTCCGACTCGGTGACCACCGTGACCACCGCCAGCAGCAGATAGATCGCCCACAACAGCTTGTCCTTGCCGATGCTCTTGGCGGTCAGCTTCTTGGCGCTCATCGCGATGATGCCGATCACCGCTGCGCCGACACCGTAGAACACCGCCTGCATCCAGCCGATGCCGCCAAAGCGCACATAAGCCCAGCCCAATGCCACGACCATCAGGAATGATGGAATCACAAAGGCCAGCCCGGCCAGTGTGGCGCCGACGATGCGGTAGTCCACATAGCCCATGTAGATGCCGAGCTGCGCGGCGAGAGGGCCAGGCGCGAGCTGCGCCAGCGCCAAGCCTTCCTTGTAGTCGGCCTCGGAGATCCAGCGCCGCTCCTCGACCAAGTCGCGGTGCATATAGCCGACCAGGGCCACCGGCCCGCCAAACCCCAGGCTGCCGAGGCGCAGCATGTACAGCACCATCTGCCACAGGGAATATGCGGGTCGGCTTGCGCTTGCTTCTGCTGTGTTCAATGCTCTCTCCTTACGGTTGGGCCGGCGCGGCTTGCGGCGCGCTGGCGAAATGGGCGTGCAGCGAGTCAAGCACCAGGGTCATTTCAGTCAGTAGCTGGTCGTCATCCGCTGCGCGCTGACGGGCGCCGGCCAGCATCGCCTCGAAGCCGCTGGCTTCAGGCACGAAGCCGCCACCGACGTCGAGCGCGTGGACCATCGCGCCCAGCCGCCTCAGGCCGCGATCCTGCTCGAGGCCGAAGCTGGCCAGCAGCACTTCAAACGTCACGCGCTCGCCGATGTGGGTGAAGGCGGCACCGTCGAAGTCGAAGCCCAAGGCGTCGGGCGGGCAATCGGCCGGCTGCTCCAGCCACAGGAAGCGCGCGGCGGGATCAATGAAGCGACGGATCAGCCAGGCGCTGGCGACGCGGTCGACCCATAGGCGGCGCCGGGTCGCCCACAGGCGGCCTCGATAATCGTCGGGGTCGCGCCGTTCGACCGCGGCGTCGATTGCCTGCGGCTCGCCGGGCGACAGCAGGGTCTCGGCCACGTTGACGAAGTCCATCCAGGCCGCCTCCGCACGGGCGCTGGCCTCGCCAGGAAAATAGTCGATCGCGACCACCGTCTCGTAGTCGCGCCGCAATTTGCGCAACAGGCGGTTGATCTCCTGCGGTGTCAGGCCGGTCAGCTTCTTGCGGTTGGCCGACAAGGTGGCCAGCAATTCGGCATAGTCCTCGCTCCGGTCGAACAGTGCACGCCAGGCAAGGCTTTCATCGCCGGACTGCGGCTGCACCGTCAGCAGCCAGGCGTTGCCCCCTTCTCGCACGGTTTCGTCGGCCAGATCGCGCAGTTGTTCTTGCTGGGCGTCGGTGCGCGGCAGCAGGTAGGCGCCGTCGCGCAAGGCGGCGCAGCCCATTGCCTTGAGCGCGCGCCAGATGCGCATGCGCGCCGTCGCGCCGGTGGTCGGAAGGCTGACGATCAAGAGTAGCCAAGGTTCAAGGTGTGCGTTCATTCGATCTCCTTCAGGGCGCCGCTTTTCGACTCACGTCGGTGCGGCGAGCAGCACATGCTTTTGAGGATTCCTCATGACTGCCTCTTGTTCAGTATCTCGGCATGGTCGGATGACCTTCATCTGACCAGCGCGCAGCGGCCCCTTGAATAGCAAGCAAGAGTGCAAGGGATGAGACGGCTGTCGGCATAATCGATATTCCTGTCAAACGCGGCGTAAATGAATCGGGGCGCCATTGTCGAGACTGTAGGTCAAGGTGATCTTGCTCTTCGTCAGCGCCGCGACCAGGTCGGCCGCAGATGCAGTTCCGACGACGACAAAGCTTGAGGCGAAAGCGACCAGCAATTTCTGGCGGTATCGAGCTGATCATTGTTTGGTGTGGCTGAAGCCAGCATAGAATGCGGTAACGTATATTACAATAAATGTCTCTTACGTGACATTTATTCTTTTGCTGGCACGGCCAAGGACTTGCCACCTCGGACCGCAGCATGCTAATGGTTGAGGTTGACGCGGGAGGGCCTTGGGGATCGTCGGCGCTTGCCTGTGCTGGGCCATCGACAACAACCTGACGCGTAAAGCGTCGGCTAGCGATGCGCTGCAAATTTCCGGCATCAAGGGTCTGGTGGCAGGGACCGCTCGGCTTTCGGCTGCGCCCGTCGTCGGCGCGGCAACCTCGCTGCCGATGCTGGGCGACGTGCCGGGGACGGCGCCAGGGTGACGCACGCGGCTGGCACTGGCATCGCGCTGCCAGCGGCTGTTCTGGCCATGCGCGTCGAGTGCCGTATTAAGCGGCCGGCACGATGGACGATCAAGCAGCCATACGGATCTGATATGCTTCTGGCAGCAATCGGCTGCCATGAGCGAACCTTCACCATCTCTCTACAGGTCCTTTAATAATTCCATATTGGAGACAACATGAAGCTGTTGAAGATTGGCCCGGCATCCGCGATTGTCGCCCTTGTATTTGGGACGGCTGCTTTCGCGGGTGCTCCTGACGGCCCGTTTGGCAGCAATAGCCACCCGGCGGCCGACTTCATATGGTCGTACGATGGTACCCGCGATAACCTGACAGTAAATCTCCAGCACTTGCTTGGTGGGGAGAAAAATCCGTTCGGCCCCCTCGAAGGAGGCCCTGAAGGAGTCGTTCCCGAGGGAAGCGAACTGCTCGCGGACTACGTACCGCACATACTCGGTATTCCGGGGCCTGAGATAAGGCTACCAAACGACCAGTACTTTTATTCCGGTGCAGAACCGCATAATGCGACACGT
>DASRXO010000544.1:0-3013 GCA_035654095.1 Telluria sp. | reverse complement strand
AAAGGAGTTGATCATGAAGCGTAAAGAACAGAGCGTGCTGTTGGCAGGCGTGCTCGCACTCGGACTAGCGGCATGTAGTTCCACCGGCATGAACAGCGGCAGCAGCGATACCGCCAGCACCACCCCAAGCGCCTCCACCAGCGGCGACGCGGCGCAAAGCACCCCCGCCAGCGCCAACAGCATGGCTTCCGACACCAGCAGCACCAGCAGCACCGGCACCAGCGGTACCAGCGGCAGCACCACCGCCGGCAACATGGACAGCACCAGCGCAGGCAGCATGGACAACACCAGCGCCAGCAGCAGCGGCATGACCGGCAGCACCAGCGCCATGGCCAGCAGCGGCCAGGACCCCAGCTCCAGCAGCTCGACCGCCTCCACAGGCAGCACACCCAACAGCGTGGTCACCCTGATCGAGGTGGTCCCGCGCAGCAGCACCACCGGCAGCAGCGGCACCGGCAGCAGCGGTTCGGTCGGCAGCTCCGGCACCAGCGGCAGCACCGCCGCCGGCTCGAGCAGCCTGTACCGCGTCACCTTGCGCATGGACGACGGCAGCACCCGCGTCGTCACCCAGGAATGGGCGCCTTCCTTCCGCAGCGGCGACCGCGTGCGCGTGGAGAAGGGCATGATCCAGCGCTAGCTAGCGCGCCGCGGCGCTTGCCCCCTCCCCCGGGTGGGCGCCACCACCACCTCGCTTCTGCTCCCAGCGCCACGCATGCAGGATGATGGTGTCGAGGTCGGCGAAGCGCGGCCTCCAGCCCAGCTCCAACTTGGCGAGCGCCGAGTCGGCCACCAGACTAGGCGGGTCCCCGGCACGGCGCGGCCCGTGCGTACGCGCGATGCTGCGTCCCGTCACGCGCTCCGCCGCGGCCATCACTTCCAGGATCGAATACCCGGCGCCATTGCCGAGGTTGTAGCGCGTGCTGGCGCCGCCCGCCAGCAAGGCTTGCAGCGCCAGCAAATGGGCATCGCATAAATCGCTGACGTGGATGTAGTCGCGGATGCAGGTGCCGTCCGGCGTCGGATAATCCTGGCCGAAGATCGTGATCGACGGCCGCCGCCCGGCCGCCGCCTGCAGCACCAGCGGTATCAAATGGGTCTCCGGTTCATGGCACTCGCCGAGCTGGCCGTCGGGGTCGGCCCCGGCCGCATTGAAGTAGCGCAGGCAGCTCGCGCGCAGGCCGTAGGCGCGGTCGAAATCGGCCAGCACTTGTTCGACCATCCATTTCGAGCGGCCGTACGGATTGATCGGCTCCTTCGGATGGCGCTCGTCGATCGGCACGTAGTGCGGGTCGCCGAAGATCGCCGCCGTCGACGAGAAAATGAAGGGCGGCGCGCCGTGCCGCGCCAGCGCGCCCAGCAGCGCCAGCGTGTTGGCGACATTGTTGTCGTAGTACTTGGCCGGCTCGGCCACCGACTCCCCCACCTGGATGAAACTGGCGAAATGCATCGCGGCCCGGAAGTCGAAGGCTTGCAGCAGCGCGTCGAGCATGCCGGCGTCGCCCATGTCGCAGGCGATCAGGCGGCTGGAGCCGACCGCCGCGCGCTGGCCGCCCGACAGGTTGTCGAGCACGACCGGGGTGTAGCCGGCCGCGTCCAGCAGCTTGACCATGTGCGAGCCGATGTAGCCGGCCCCGCCCACCACCAGGATGTGCGGCTTCATCACTCGGAGCCGACGTTCCGGGCGGCCGCGGCGCGCTGGGCCAGCACCGCTTCGGCCGCCTTCTTGCCGGCGATGAAGGCGTGGTCGGAGTTGTAGTACTCCCACTCGCTGTAGCGCCCGGCCAGCAGGATGTCATGGCGCGCCAGCCAGGCCTTGACCAGCGCCACGTTGGCCGCGCGCGCGTGGTCGTACACCACATAGGCATACGGCATGTCGACCTGGTTGGCGGCCAGGATCTGGTCGTCCGGCCGCAGCATGCCGACCTCGATGCAGTCGGCGATGCAGCGCTCGATCAGGGCCTGGCCGTCGAGCGGCAGCGGCTTCCACGGCGAGTAGGAGATCTCGCAGGTCAGGCCGAAGCCGCCGGGCGGGTTGCAATGCGGGCTGGCATTGCCCTGCACGAAGATGCGATGGAAGATGGTCTGCTCCGGATAATAAATCCAGTGCTTGTCGGTGAGGTTCTCGCGTCCCACGCCGAGGTTCACGCAGCGCACCGACAGATGCTTGAGGCCGCGCGCCGCCGCCCGCACCTCGTCCGGCGCGTCGGCCCCGATCAGGCGCACCAGTTCCGGCAGCGGCATGGTGCTGATCAGATGGTCGTAGCGATAGCGGCTGCCGTCGGCCATCACCAGCAGGTGCTCGCGCGGCAGCAGTTGCGCGGCCTCGGCGTTGAGCTCGATCTTGCCCTTGATGTAAGGCAGGAAGCCCGACATCAGCGCCTGGAAACCGCCCGCCAGCGGATAGCCGAAGCGCGCGTTCGGCCCCATCGGCTTGCCCACCGGTTCCAGCGCACCCTCGATGATTTCGCCGAGGTCCGGCAGCGGCACGCGTCCGCCCAGCCACGAGGTTTCCATGTCGCTCAGCGGCACGGTCCACAGCTTCTGGTTGTAGGGAATCGCGAAGTGCTTGGCGATGCCCTTGCCCCAGACCTTGTAGATGAATTCCTCGAAGTTCTGGGTCTCGCGCTTGCGCGAACTGAGCGTGGTGGTGCCGGCCAGGTCGGTGGTGCCGTCGGCGCAGCAATCCTCGACCGGCTTGACCGCACAGGCCGGCCCGGCCGCCGCATCCAGGCTGCCGAAGCGCGCTTCGATCGCGCCCACGATGCACTCCTTGATGACCTTGGGCGGCAAGCCGTACAGCGCGCCCTGGAAGGGATAGCGCGTGTACACGTTCTTGCTGTAGACCCAGGCCTCGCGGTTCTGCCAGTGCAGATTGGGGCCGAGCAGCATGTCGTACAGCTTGAGCACATACGGGTCGTTCGAGAACATGATGTGGCCCGCGTGGTCGAAGGTGAAGCCCTGGTCGCTGATCGAGCGGCACCAGCCGCCCACGCTGGCGTTCTTGTCGAGCAGG
>DASRXO010000543.1:0-2808 GCA_035654095.1 Telluria sp. | reverse complement strand
ATCTGCCGCGTCGTTCCCGCGCAGGCGGGAACCCATGCGCCGGTGGCATGCAGCCGCAGTATGGGTTCCCGCCTGCGCGGGAACGACGGGGGGGGCGGTAGGTTGAAGGGCAGGGCGTGAGCCTTGCGCTTCGCCGCATCTGGGCAGCGCCCGCGACCCAGGCGTTGCTGCTCCAATGCCTTGCCTTCCCCCTGACCCTGGTCGCGGTGTTCCTGCTGGTGCGTGCCGGGGTGCCGATCGCCTATCTCGACGTGGCGCTGGTCCAGGGCGCGTTCGGCGCCGCCCTGTCGTGGTGGCGCGGGCTGGCCGCGTGGTGGCGCGCGATCCAGTTCCTGTTCCCGCTGGCCCTGTTCGGCGCCAGCCAGTTCGCGCTGCCGCCCGCGCTGTTCCTGGCCGCCTTCGTCTTTATGCTGATGCTGTACTGGTCGACCTTCCGCACCCAGGTGCCGTACTATCCCTCGGGCCCGCGGGTGTGGAAGGCAGTGGCCGAGCTGCTGCCGCCGGACCGCCCGGTGATGCTGATCGACATCGGTAGCGGCCTGGGCGGACTGGTGCTCTCGCTGGCCCGGCGCCGTCCCGACTCGACCTTCGCCGGCATCGAACTGGCGCCGCTGCCATGGCTGGTGAGCCGGCTGCGCGCGCGCCTGTCCGGCTCGCCCGCCCGCTTCGTGCGCGGCGATTACGAGCACCTCGATTTCCGTGCTTACGATGCGGTGTTCGCCTACCTGTCGCCGGCCGCGATGAGCGCGCTGTGGCGCAAGGCGGCGGCCGAGATGCGGCCGGGGACCATGCTGCTCAGTTATGAGTTCGTCATTACGGAGCGCGCGCCCGACCTGACCATTGTGCCTACAGGGCGTGGTCCAGCCCTTTATGTCTGGCACTTTTAGACGACAGAGGGGGTGGTTTTACTTGCTTGGAGAGCATTCTCAGGCTATTGTAGTTCCCAGTGTAAATTAAACGGTCTTCATTGGGAGTCAGCGCACTTGTTAGTCATCATCGGATATGTGATTGTCTGCGCCGCGGTGTTTGGCGGTTTCGCGCTGAACGGCGGGCATCTGGCCGCATTGGCGCAGCCGCTCGAACTGCTGATGATCGGCGGCGCCGCCGCCGGCGCCTTCCTGGTCGGTAACAACGGCAAGGCGATCAAGGCCACGCTGCAGGCCCTGCCCACGCTGCTCAAGGGCTCGCGCTACACCCGCGAACTGTACATGGAAATGATGTCGCTGCTGTTTGACATCCTGTCCAAGGTGCGCAAGGAAGGCCTGATGTCGATCGAAGGCGATATCGACCGGCCCGAGGACAGCCCGATGTTCACCAAATACCCGGGCGTGCTGGAAGACCACCACATCATCGAGTTCATGACCGATTACCTGCGCCTGATGGTGTCCGGGAACATGGATGCGTTCCAGATCGAGAACCTGATGGACAACGAGATCGAGACCCACCACCACGAAGGCGCGGTGCCGGCCCATTGCATCGCCAAGCTGGGCGACGGCCTGCCGGCCTTCGGCATCGTGGCGGCGGTGATGGGCGTGGTCCACACCATGGAATCGGTCGGCATTCCGCCGGCCGAGCTGGGCATCCTGATCGCCCACGCGCTGGTCGGCACCTTCCTCGGCATCTTGCTGGCCTACGGCTTCGTCGGCCCGCTGGCCAGCCTGCTCGAACAGAAGCTCGAAGAATCGACCAAGATGTTCCAGTGCGTGAAGGTCACCCTGCTCGCCAGCCTGAATGGTTACGCGCCCGCGCTGGCGGTCGAATTCGGCCGCAAGGTGCTGTATTCGACCGAGCGCCCGACCTTCGCCGAACTGGAAGACCACATCAAGAAATCGAAGGCCAAGTAAGCAACCGGATGCGCCGTTCTTTCGTTCCTTATTCACTGCTTGATGGCAGCCACATGATGCTTACCATTCGGAGTCCATATGGCCGATGAGGGCTTACGACCGATTATCGTCAAACGCATCAAGAAGACGGCGGCCGGCCACCACGGCGGCGCCTGGAAAATCGCGTACGCCGACTTCGTGACGGCGATGATGGCCTTCTTCCTGCTCATGTGGTTGCTCGGCTCGACCACCAAGGGCGACTTGAACGGCATTTCCGAATACTTCAAGACGCCGCTCAAGGTCGCCATGTCGGGCGGCTCGGGCAGCGGCGACAGCTCGTCGGTGATCCAGGGCGGCGGCAAGGACTTGACCCGGCGCGACGGCCAGGTCAAGAAGGGCGAGGTCCCGGCCGACAAGAAGACCTACGACCTGAAGGCGGCCAAGGCCGCGCTCGAGAAGGAAGAATCGGCCCGCCTGCAGCAGCTGAAGGCGAAGATCGAAGCGACCATCGAAGCCAATCCGCTGCTCAAGAAGTACAAGCACCAGCTGCTGCTCGACATCACCAGCGAAGGCTTGCGGATCCAGATCGTCGATGAACAGAACCGGCCGATGTTCGCGCTGGCCAAGGCCGAACTGCAGCCCTATGCCAAGGACATCCTGCACATCATCGGCATCGTGCTCAACGAAGTGCCGAACCGGATCGGCCTGTCGGGCCACACCGATTCGACCCCGTATTTCAGCGACGCCGGCTACACCAACTGGGAGCTGTCGAGCGAGCGCGCGAACGCCTCGCGCCGCGAGCTGGTGATCGGCGGCATGAGCGACGCCAAGATCATGCGGGTGGTGGGGCTGGGCTCGGCGGCGCATCTGGACCGCCAGGATCCGTTCAATCCGATCAACCGGCGGATCAGCATCATCGTGATGAACAAGAGGACCGAGGAAGCGGTCATGCGCGACAGCGCATCGCTCGATGTCCCCGAGCAGA
>DASRXO010000542.1:0-2513 GCA_035654095.1 Telluria sp. | reverse complement strand
TCTGGCTGGCGCTGTCGAAGTTGTGGGTGAAGTCGTCGACCTCGATCCGCAGCAGCGGGATGCCGTTCGAGGCGTCGGTCGGCCCCACCACTTTCACGCCGCCTTGCGCGATGCGCGAACGCAGGCGCTGGGTGATCAGCTGCAGCGGGGTGGCGCTCCAGCGGCTGTTGGCGTACATGCGCGCCTGCATCGGGTCGGCGTACATCAGGCGGTAGAACATGCGTTCGTTATCGAGCGCGGCCGAGCCGGTGGCGTCGGTGACCACCAGCGCCGCCAGCGGCGCCGCGGCGATCGCCGATGGCGCGCCGACGGGGCCGAAATCGAACAGCGTGCTGTTCGGGATTTTCGTCGTCGAGCAGCCGCCGAGCAACGCCGCGAGAAAGAGCACGCGTAGTATGGTCTGGTTCATGATGGACCTCATTGTTAAAGTCTAATCCGTCGTTCCCGCCTTCGCGGGAACGACCGTGGCGATGCGCTTCATTTCTGCGGCGCGGCGAAGCCGTCTTCGCCGGGGCCGGGTTCGGCGCCCGGTGCGCCGAACAGCAGGCTTTGCGGACGGTCGCTCAGCGAGGTCGCGGTGCGCTTGACCGCACGCAGCGAAGTGCGCGCCTCGTCGGTCAGCGCGACCACGTGCGGCAGGGTTTGCAGTTCGAGGTCGCTGGTCACGCCTTCGAGCGAGGCGCCGATCCGGTCCACCGCGGTGTTCAGCCGGGTGATCGTGCCGTCCGGCCCCTGCAGGCTGGTGGCCAATTGGTCGAAGTTGCGCGCGGTCTTGGCGACGCTGCTCGAGAAGTCGTCGATCGACGTCAGGCTGCGGTCGGCCTTGTCGGCCAGTGCGGGCAGGCGCGCCAGGGTCGGCGCCAGCTGCCCGGGGATCTTGCCGTAGGCGTCGGCCGCCTTGCCGATATTGTCGAAGGCGGTGACGATGGTGCGCTGGTTCTCGGGGCTCATCAAGTTGTCGATGCGGTTGGTGATCTCCTCGGCTTTTTGCAGGATCACCAGGCCGCGCTTTTCGAGCTGGTCGAGCAGGCCGGGGCGCAGCGGGATCACGGCCACGTGGTCCTTGTCGCTGCGCAGCAGCGGCGAACCGGTCTTCTCGTCGTCCAGCTGGATGAAGGCGATCCCGGTCACGCCCTGGTAGCCGAGGGTGGCGAAGGTGGTCCTGGTGATCGGCGCCTCGGGATCGATCGCCAGCTGGATCACGATCTGGCCCGGCGTCTTGGCGTCGAACGAGATGTCGTTGACCTTGCCCACTTCCAGCCCGCGGTAGCGCACCGTGGCCTGCGGATTGAGGCCCGGGATCGACTGGCTGGTGGCGATCAGGTACGGCACCCGTTCCACCCGATCGCGGTTGAACCAGATCCCGGCCAGCACCGCGGCGATCAGCAGCGCGATGGTGAAGAAGCCGGTCATTAAAGCATGCGATCTGTTTTCCATGTCAGTTCTCCGATTCGTTCGCGGCGTGGTGCTCGTCGAGCACTTCGAGGGCCCGCTGGCCCCGCGCGCCGAGGAAAAATTGTTTGATGAACGGATGATCCACCTTCAGCACGTCGCGCGTCGGCCCGACCGCGATCACGTGTTTTTCGGCCAGCACCGCAATCCGCGTGGACAGCGCGAACAGGGTGTCGAGGTCGTGGGTGACCATCACCACGGTCAGGCCCAGTTCGCGGTGCAGCGACTGGATCAGCGCGACGAAGGCGTCCGACAGGTCGGGGTCGAGGCCCGCGGTCGGCTCGTCGAGGAACAGCAGTTGCGGCTCGAGCGCCAGCGCGCGCGCCAGCGAGGCGCGCTTGATCATCCCGCCGGACAGGTCGGACGGCATCTTGTTGGCGTGCTCGATGCCGAGGCCGACCATGTTCATCTTCAGCAGCACCGCGTCGTAGATCACGTCTTCGGGCAGCGCGTGCAGCTCGCGCATCGGCTGCGCGATGTTCTCGAACACCGTCAGCGCCGAATACAGCGCGCCCTGCTGGAACAGCATGCCCCAGTGGTTGCGCATGCGCTGCAGCTGTTCGGCGTCGGCCTCGCTGATGTCTTCGCCGAACACCCGCACGCAGCCGCGCGCGGGCCGCTCGAGGCCCAGCATCTGGCGCAGCAGCACGGTCTTGCCGGTGCCCGAACCGCCGACGATCGACAGGATCTCGCCGGCGTAGATCTCGAGGTTCAGGTCCTGGTGCACCACGGTGCGGCCGAACTTGGTCCACAGGCCGGTGATCTTGACCACCGGCGGCCCGACGTCTTCGTCCGGCCTTTGGGTCAGGCGCGGCGCCGCGCGTTTGGGTTTGAGATCGCCCATCAGAATCCGACGCCGCTGAAGATGATCGCGAACACCGCGTCGGCCAGGATCACGACGGTGATCGCGGTGACCACCGAGGTGGTGGTGCCGTGCCCCAGGCTCTCGGTGTTGGGCTTGATGCGCAGGCCGAAGTGGCAGGATACCAGCGCGATCAGCATGCCGAACACCGTTCCCTTGAGCAGACCGATGACGTAGTTCGCGAACGGTACCGCGTCCG
>DASRXO010000541.1:0-2064 GCA_035654095.1 Telluria sp. | reverse complement strand
TGGTCCTGGCACCCGTTGCTGGTGTCAAGTCGGCGATGGTGTGGCGAGCCCTACCGGGATTCGCCACGCGGAATTCGCCGACGACGGTGACAAGACGAATTCGTCGCCGGGGAGAGCGCGGAGTAAGCCGTTAAAACCATTGCGCAGGGAATGCCGGGTGTTCCGGTGAACCTGTGGTGACTACCGTGTGCTTACTACCTTTGCACACGGGCTTCTGTAACGGGCTTTGGTTAGTCAATCCCTTTTTGCGTTATCCATTCGCCGGCGACTTGCTTCTGTTCGGGATCGGCGCAGGGCCGTCGCCTGATGGGGTTCATGAGAGGAACAGGTCGACCAATCTGCGGAAAGCGTGATCACATCTTTGGATGCGTCGACAACCCGTGTGACGGTCTGGCCTGGTCCATCGTCCCGGCGAAGGGACTTCGCTTCGGGGAGAGCCCGGTGTGGTGGCCCGCCCGAAAACCCGTTTGTCCTTTGCGTTTTCAGGCCGTTGCGGCCTTGGCGACCGGATTGAACGGCACATTATCCTTGAGCATGCGGAGCATGACCACGGCGAGCTTGCGCGCCAGCGCCACCTTGGCCTTGTTGATGCCGGCGCGCCGGGCGATCCGCATTGCCCAGCTTTTGAGTTCCGAGCAGCCCTTGATCGGCTTCGTCAGCATGATGTGGGCAGCCTCGTAAAGCGCCTCGCGCACGGAGGCGTCGCCATGCTTGCTGATGCGGCCGGTGTAGTCGGTCTGGCCGGATTGATACTTCTTCGGCGTTAACCCGAAATGCGGCCCGGCCTGCTTGGACGACGTGAAGCGGGAGGGATCATCGATCGCGCAGGCAAAGGTTAGCGAGACGATCGGCCCGACCGCCGGTGTTGACATCAAGAGCGTGGCCTTCTCACAAAGGCGCGCCGTCTCCCGCACGTGCTTCTCAAAACCGTTGAACTCTGCAAGCAGAACGGCCCGCACCCGCAGCAGCGCCTCGCCGATGGTCTGAAGGTTAGGATGCCCCTTCACCAGCTCTTCGATCCGTCCGGCAAAGTTGGTCCGCGTCGTCTTGCCGACCTTCAGCCCGAAGCCGCGTAAAATCCCGCGCAGGCTGTTCTCGAGGTCCTGGAGCTTGCTCTGCACCAGCTTGCGCGCCGTCAGCATCGCGCGGATCTCCTGTGCGGTGATCGACTTGCAGTGTACCGGCCGGAACCAGCCGAGCCGCATCAGTTGCGCGATGTTGCGCGCGTCGTTGCGGTCCGACTTCACCGGCATCGCCTTGAACGCATCGCTGACATGGCGTGTCTCCAGAAGCTCGACCGCCAAGCCAGCCTTCTTCATGGCCGCGTAAAGCCACTGCGACAGCGGCCCCGCCTCAAGTCCGATCCTGGCGAGCCCACCCCCCAGCGAGCCGAACCAGCCGATCAGCGCCTCCGGTTCGCTTGCCACTTTGGTCTCCCGGACAATCTTGCCGTTGGCGTCGACCACGCACACGCTTGAGCATTCCAATGACACGTCGATTCCGGCATACTGATCCATGGTCGTCTCTCCTTGATGCTTGGAGCGAGGCCTGTCCTCGACTCCGTCACACCATCAGTGTGAGGGACGACCGCCTGCCTTCCAAGCAAGCCGCGCGACGCGCGCATCAAACAGCGCCGTAGCTAGCGCGGCTTGGAAGGCCCCGCCGCCCGTTACCCCATCTACGGGTGCACCGCGCACCCGGCGTTTCCTGCGTCCCTCTTGGGATCGCTCTGCGCCCTCGTTTTCGATGGGCCGATGAATTGCAAAGCTCGGGCGCAGCGTGTCGCGAGAAGGCGGACCTGTATCCCGACGTCATCGCCCGGCTTGACCGGGCGACCCAGTATTCCAGAGCGTTGAGGATGGAAACGAGAAGTCGCGGCGTACTGGATCCCCCGGTCCTAGTACGCAATTGCGCACAAGGCCGGGGGATGACGGCAGTGTGTGGAGCGCGCGACTGCCCTTTGAGTTCGGGCAGCCGCAACCGCGGCGCTCAGGCCCCTTGCGGGACCTGATCGAGAAAACCCGTGATGCGCTGGATCCGCCCGTCGCGCAGCACGGCGAAGTC
>DASRXO010000540.1:0-5049 GCA_035654095.1 Telluria sp. | reverse complement strand
TCATGTGCTCGCCCGCCAGCAGGGTGCGGCCCTCCCCTTCGACCAGCACCGGATAGGCCTGGGCGCGCGCCTCCTCGCTCCACTCGGCCCAGCCGCCCAGATTGTATTTGACGCGGTGCCAGCCCACCGAGAACGCCGAATCGAAGGAACTGCGGTAGTGGCCCGGGAAGATTTTTTCGCCGGCCGCGAGCGCGTAATCGGCGCGCTCGCGATTGCTCATCGCGCTGATCTCGGCAGCCTCCGCGCCGAAGTTGTAGAAGCCGAGCAGCGTGCCCTTCTTGCCTTGCCAGTTCCCGGAAGGCAGCGAGATCAGGTTGATGCCCTTGGTGTCGGTGTACACATGGCCGCCATAGATGCCATGGTCCTCTTCCCAGAAGCGGCGCTTCATCTGCAGGCCGATCTTGCACACCGGCGCATAGGCCGCGCCCTGCAGCGCGGTCTTGAATTTGTCGGAGAAGTTGGTGTCGATCTGGCGCAGCACCGACAGCGGGATCGTGCACAGGCAGAAGTCGCCGCTAACCACGCTGGCCGCGCCGGTGCGCAGGTCCTTCACGTGCACTTCGACCTTGTCGGCCAGGTTGCGCACGCTGGTGACCTCGGTCTGGTAGCGGATCATCTTCCCTACCCGCTTCTCGAAGCCCTTCGCGATCTGGTCCATGCCGCCCACCGGCTGCAACATCGTGGCCTGTTGGGTGAACTCGTGGACCGAATGGTAGAAGTGGCCGAGGCGCGATTGCAGCAGGTCGGAAAACGCGAGCGGGTCGGACGGCACGCCGGGACCGGGCGCGACGCCGGCCCCCGGATTGACCTTGAAGCCGCGCCCGTCGGTGCCGCGGTAGCGCAAGTCCTTCTTCGACAAATAGCCCTCGTTGGCCAGGTAGTCGATCAGCAGGTCGCGGTCGGCGGCCGTGACCTGTTGGTCCATCGCGCCGCCCTTGAGCGACTTGGCGAGCAGTTCGTCGACGTAGCCGCGCATGTCGGCCTTGACCTCGTACTGGCGCAGGCGGCGCCCGGCCAGCGGCCCCGGCGCGTTGTCGTTGTAGATGTAGGCGGCGTCGTTGTCGTTGTTGAACAGTTCCAGCGGCACGCCGAATTCACTGGTGTAGTGCAGCGTCGAGCGGTGGTTGAACGGGATGCGCCACGGGCCGAAATTGATGTACTGGCCCTGGTCGAAGGCGCAGACCTGCTTCTCGCCGCCCAGTTCTTCCAGCACCTTGCCGCTGCGCGCGGTCTGGCAGCGCCCGCCCGCGAACGCGCGCGCCTCGATCACCTTGCAGTTGTATCCGAGCTTGCTCATTTCGTAGGCCGCCGTCAACCCGGCCAGGCCGGCACCCAGGATCACGATGGTCTTGCCCTTGCCGCTGCCTTGCAGCTCGGGCGGGACGTCGCGGGTCGAGGCGATGTCCATGCCCCAGGCCTTCATGCTCGCCAGGAGGAAGCCGCTGCCGCCGATCGCGACCGCTTTCGCAAGGAAGTCGCGGCGGCTCGGGGCAGTGGATGGATGGAGTGCGTCGTTCGGAGTGGTTGACATGATCACCTGTGATGGATTGAATGAATCGACATGGAACAGCGTCTCGCGGGCCGGTTGCGGCCCTGACAGCCTTGCAAGAGCCATGCCAAGGGGCGCGAGGCCGCCTTGGGCGCGCGCAGGGGCGTGCGGGGCCGCCAGCGGTGCACGCTGCACGGTGTTAGTGCGGGTGGGATCAGTACAGGCGCCCCGTAACAGGGCCGATACGCGTCAGACCGGCGGGCCTTTGAGTTCGAGGGCGTTGCCCTCGGGGTCCTTCAGGTAGATCGAGGGGCCTTCGCCTTCGGCCCCGAAGCGCGATTCGAGCGGGCCGGCGGCGACGCCGTGGCGGCCCAGGTGGGCCCGGATCGCCGCCTCGTCGAAGGGCTCGACACGGAAGCAGACGTGGTCCACATTGCGCCCTCCGATGCCGGGCGGCGCGCCGCCCTCGCGTCCCAGCTTGCCGTCGACCGGCACCAGGTCGACCAGCGCGCTGCCGGCGCGCAGCTGGACCAGGCCGATCTCGTCCTGCCTGCGCTCGACGCTGCAGCCCAGCACCTCGCAGTAGAAGGCGGTCATGGCGTCCAGGTCGACCACGCGCAGCACCACGTGGTCGATCTCGCGGATGTGGATCATGCGGGTCCTCTCAATCGGCGTGCCGTTCGACCCAGGTGGCGAAGGCGTCGATGAAGGTTTGCAGGAAGGCCTTGGTGGTGTCGTTGGTCAGGGTGTCGCCGTCGAACTGCTTGCCGATGTTGCCGACGTAGGCCTCGGGCTGCTGCATGGCCGGCATGTTGAGGAACACCAGCGACTGGCGCAGGTGATGGTTGGCGCCGAAGCCCGCCAGCGCGCCGGGCGAGACGCTGACGACGGCGCAGGGCTTGCCGCTCCAGGCGCTCTGGCCGTAGGGGCGCGAGCCGACGTCGATGGCGTTCTTCAGCGCGCCGGGCACCGAACGGTTGTATTCGGGCGTGCAGAACAGGACCCCGTCGAACTCCTTGATCTTGTTGCGGAATTCGGTGTAGAGCGGCGGCGGGTTGTCGTCGGCGTCCTGGTTGTAGAGCGGAAGCTGGCCGATCTCGACGATCTCCATCTCCAGGGTCGGCGGCGCCAGCAGCATCAGCGTCTTGGCCACTTTACGGGTGAAGGATTCCTTGCGGAGGCTACCTACCAGGACTGCGATTTTTCTCGTTGCCATGACGTTCCTTTCGGGGGCGGTTGCGCGGGTGCAGGTCAAATAGTAACCATTTTTCCGGTCGCGTGCCGCGCCTCAAATCCGCCCGCGCCGGAACGCCGCCAGGAAGCGCTTGGCCTGGGCCGCGCTGAGCACCAGCACCGGATCGCCATGCCAGGCATACAGGAAAGGTTCGCCGCCCAGGCGGTCGGTCAGCTTGGCCGACAGCAGGAAGCGGGTGCCGACCGGATAGCGCGCCGGGTCGGCCAGACTGCGCGCACAATGCACCGCCAGCGTCGGCGCGAAGGCCTGCCCCGCCATCGGCCGGATCCGCACGGCGCCGCTGCGCGGATCTTCCACCGATTCCACCGCCACCTCGCGGTAGGCATAGATGTCGCGCGCCATGCCTCAGGCCCTGACGGCGGCCGGCGCGCGCACCACGTGGTCCTCGCGGATCGGCAGGTTGACCAGCGCCGCGCCGAGCGCCAGCACGATGTCGGCATACCACATCCAGCTGTAGTCGCCGAAGCGCACGAACGACAGCCCGCCCAGCCAGGCGCCGAAGAAGCCGCCCACCTGATGCGACAGCAGCGTGAGCCCGAACAGCGTGGACAGGTAGCGCGTGCCGAACAACTTGCCCACCAACCCGGCGGTCGGCGGCACCGTGGCCAGCCAGGTGAAGCCCAGTGCGCCGGCGAACACATAGAAGGTCAGCGCGCTCTTCGGCGCCAACAGGTACAGCACGATGATCAAGGCGCGGCTGCCGTACATCAGGGCCAGCAGGGACTTCATGCGGTAGCGCGTCGACAGCGCGCCGGCGGTGAGGCTGCCGGCGATGTTGAATAGCCCGATCAGCGCAAGCGCGGTGGCCGACACCCCGGCCGGCAGGCTGCACAGCGCGACCTCGCCCGGCAAGTGGGTCACCAGGAACGCGATGTGGAAGCCGCAGGTGAAGAAGCCGGCGTGCAGGTACCAATAGCTGCGGTCGCGCAGCGCGAGCCTGACCTGCTTGCCGAGGCCCATGCCGGGCGCCTCCGGTGGCTTGGGCGCGGCGCCGCCCGCATCCTTGGCCAGGCCGGCGCCGCGCCGCAGCGGCCAGGCCAGCGGGATGGTCAGCAAGGTGGTCGCGGCCATGGTCAGCATCGCGACGATCCAGCCGGCGCTGCCGATAATCGCCTGCATCAGCGGCGCGAACACGAACTGGCCGAAGGAGCCGCCGGCGTTGATGAAGCCGGCCGCGAACGGCCGCCGCGCGGGCGGCAGGCGCTGGGCGGTGGCGCCGATCAGGATCGAGAAGCTGCCGGCGCCGGCGCCGGCCGCGCTGAGAAAGCCCATGGTCAGCATCAGCCCCCACTGCGAGCTGACGAAGGGCGTGAGCGCCATGCCGGCGGCCAGCATCAGGGCGCCGGCGATGACCACCTTGACCGAGCCGTATTTGTCGGCCAGCGCGCCGAACACCGGCTGCGCGGCGCCCCACACGAACTGGCCGACCGCCAGCGCGAAGCTGATCGAGGCGATGCCCAGGCCGGTCGAGGTATTAATCGGCGACATGAACAGGCCGGTGGTCAGGCGCGCGCCCATCGTGATCATCAGGATCGCGGAGGCCGCGAGGATCAGCAGCCACCCGGCGCGCGGCGTCATTTCAGTCTGGGTGGACATGGTTCAGTTCCTCGATCAGTGGGGCGATGCGGTCCAGGGTGCTGTCGACCTGCGCATGCAGCACATGCAGGGCGTCGGCGCCGAGCAGGTGTTCGAAGCGGGTTTGGGCGGCGCGCCAGGCCACGTAGGCGGCCTTCAGCTTGAGCCGGCCGGCCGGCGTGATGGTGGCGATGCGCTGGCGGCTGTCGGCGCCCGGCTTGAGCTCGACCCAGCCGGCCTCGCTCAACGGCTTGAGGTTGCGCGTGAGCGTGGTGCGTTCGATGCCCAGCCGCTCGGCCAGCTCGGCCACGGGCGCCGGCTCGCGCGCGATGTTGACCAGCACCGAGTACTGGGTGGTCTTCAGTCCCACCGTGGCCATCTGCTGGTCGTACAGGCGCGAGGTCGCGCGCGCCAGCTTGCGCAGCTTGAAGCAGGTGCAGTTCAATGGCTTTTCGGAGACGTCGCCCATAAATAGGTGTAGTTACACGTATAATTATAGTGCATATACACCCTTTATGCCAAAAAAATCGCGCCGTCGCTCCCGGGCTCGGCGCCCCCCCTTGGCGGGAGTCCATGGCGCGCTGGCTCGGCATGGGTCCTATATGGACGCCTCCCTTTTGCCAAGGTTTTTCTGCATGATTCGACAGGATAAGGTTGCATTTCTATATCCGGCCTGTTTTGCATGCGACGAGTCGCTGCATGGCCCCGATGTAAGTCGCTGATTTGCTCC
>DASRXO010000539.1:0-5464 GCA_035654095.1 Telluria sp. | reverse complement strand
GCGCGCCGCGCGCCCGCCGTAGAACAGCTGCAGCCTGACGCCGTCCAGCGCCGGCGTGGCGGCCACCCCGCGCGCGATCGACACCAGCGGCGCGAGGCCGGAACCGCCGGCGATGCAGACGATGTCGCGCGGGCTGTCGGTGCGCAGGTAAGCCAGGCCGTAGGGGCCGTCGATGGCGATGCTGTCGCCCGGCTGCAGATTGTCGAACAGCGCGCCGGTGGCCGCGCCATCCGGGGTGCGCTTGATGATGAAGTCCCAGCTGGCCTGGCCCTGCGCGATGTCGGACATCGAATAGGCGCGCGGGCCGTCCACGCCGGGCAGGTACAGCAGCGCGTACTGGCCGGGCAGGAAAGGGGTGGCCGCGGGCAGCGCGAAACGGAATTCGCGCATGTCGTGGGTCAGCTCGCGGGTCGCGAGCAAGGTAGCGCGCAGGCGCTGCGGCAGGCAGGCGCTCGCATAGTGCGGCGCCGCGCGGGCCTTGATCGTGCAGTCGCCGGTCGGCCGCGACTGGCAGCCGAGCACGCGCTTGCGGGCGAGGTCGCGTTCGCCCAGCGCCGGCGCGTCCGGCCAGTTCGATACGACCTCGCCGGCGACCAGCTCGAGCTTGCAACTGCCGCAGGAACCGACATTGCATTCATACGACAGGCCGATGCCGGCGCGCAGCGCGGCGCGCAAGATGGTGTCGTCCGCCGCACAGGCGAACTGCTGCCCGCCGTCGGCGAGCGCGATAGTGTACGTGGCAACGATAATCGCCTCCAGGTGCTAATCCAAATCACAATCGGGCCGCCCGGGGCCGCGCCGCCAGCGGCGCGTTACGCCATCCGGTGCCGCCTTGCCGCACGCAGCGGCTGATAGCCCAGGCGCGCCGAAATCGCATCGGCAGCCTCGATCACATCCGGCGCAAAGGTGGCCAAGGCTTTCTTGGTCAGCCGCTGGGCCGGTCCCGCAATACTGGTGGCGGCGATCACGTTGCCGGCATGGTCACGTACCGGCGCCGCGAGGCTGCGCACCCCAATCTCGTTCTCTTCATCGGCGGTCGCGTAGCCGCGCGTGCGGATCGCCGCCAATTCCTGCTTGAACTCGTCCTGGTCGACGATGGTGTTCGCCGTCCGTCCATCCAGGCCGTCCACCAGCACCGCGGCCAACACGTCGGCCGGCTGGAACGCCAGCATCACCTTGCCCGCCGCCGTCGAATGCGCCGGCTTGCGCATCCCGACGTCGAGCGTCATGCGTATCGCCTGCTTGCTTTCCAGGCTGTTGATGTAGACGATGCTGGCGTGGTCCAGGATCGCCAGGTGCACCGTCTCGCCGGTCTTCTCGCGCAGCGCCATCAGGAAGGGCTTCGCTTCGCTCGAAAAATCCATCTTGCGCCGCACCAGCGACCCCAGCTCGAAGATCACCAGGCCGAGCCGGTACTTGCCGCTCTCCGCGCTCTGCTCGAGCATGCCGGCGTCGATCAGGGTGCTCGCCAGCCGATGCACCGTACTCTTGGGCAGCAGCAGGCGCTTGCCGAGGTCGCTGATACCGATTTCGTAGTCTTCGTCCGAAAACGCCTTGATCAGGCGAATCGCGTTGGCTACCGACGACAACCGCGTTTTTGCCGCCGCGGTCTTGACTTTCCGTTCCATAAATAGAGCCCCTTTCTGTTATGCAGAACGCAGTCTATCAATGCCAACTATGAAACTCAAGGTAAAAGCACCCTCCTCAGGCCATCCCGGCCGGGCGCGACAAGCGCAAGGCGAGGCCGAAACTGGCCAGCAACACCACCATCAGCGCGCCCGGCATCAACAGGCCCGCCCCTTCGATCAGCGCGGCAAACGCCGGCGCAAAATATTTGGCCATGCCGAGACCGGCGATCGCCAGGCTCAGGAAGCCGATCGACAAGCCCATCACGCGCGAGGCGATCAGCGCGCGGCGCTGGGTCTGGCTCAGCAGGCGCGCCACCCACAGGCCGTTGACGCCGTCGGTCAGCATCATGCCGATCATGAACACCAGCCCGAGGCCGATCGAGAACACGGCGCCGGCCAGGTTCGAGGCGGTCAGCGAAAACAGCGCGGTCTGGCTGACCGTGTCGAACGACAGCGCGAACGCGGCGCCGACGCCGGCGATCACCACCGGATGGCTGGTCTCCGAAAAGCGGCGCAGGAAGCGGCCCTTGAGGCCGACCGGACGCACCGGCTGGTCGGGCGCGGCGCGCAGCACCTGGCGCAGGTTGGCCCAGCCCAGCACCAGCAGGAACACGATCGAGATCCAGGCGCCCAGCTGTTCGAGCCAGGCCGGCGCGCTCCAGCTATTGGCGCTCAGCGCGACCAGCGCGGCGACCAGCATCACCACCAGCCCGTGGCCGAGCGAGAACAGGAAGCCCGACCAGCGCGACAGGCGCGGCCGCTGCTGGGCGTTAAAGCGGGTCATGCCATCGATCGTGGCGAGATGGTCCGGATCCATACCGTGCTTCATGCCCAGGATGAAGACCACCATCACCAGGCCTAACCAGTCGTGCGGCATTGAGTGCGTCATCGTTCGTCTGCTTTCTGTGAGGCGCTGCTTATTGTTTGAGGAACAGCCGGTTCCACAAGGCTTCCCACTTCTCGTTTTCGTCGAGCACCGTGGCGGGGTCCACCATCGTGTACGCGAAATTATTCAGGGGACTTTTCACTTTCGTGCTGACCGGCACCCGGCCCATCGCATTGAACAATTCCTGGCCTTCGGGCGAGAGCACGAAGTCGGCGAACAGCAGGGCCGCGGCCGGATGCGGCGCGTCCTTCGCCAGCCCGATGCCCTGCGGCCGGCCGACCACCGGTTCGACCGCGACCCAGTCGATCGGGCCGCCGCGCCGCTTGAGCGATTCGACTTCGGCGTTGTACACGGTCAGCGCGACCGGCACCTCGCCGGCGCCCACCAGTTCGGCCAGCATGATGTGGCTCTTGCGGATATCGGGGCGCATCGCGGCCAGCTTCTCGAACAGGCGCATGCCGCGCTCCTGGCCGAGGGCCTTGATGATGGTCGCCATCCATTCGGCGTCGCTGGCTTCGAGGCCGATCTGGCCCTTCCACTTCGGCTGCAGGAAGCCTTCGTAATGCAGGGGGATGTCTTCGCGTTTGTATTTACCGGTGTTGTAGGCGACCACAAAGAAATTCAGGCGGTCGGTGACCCACAGCTTGCTCGGCGCCACCGCATGCGGCGGCAGTTCGGCCAGGTGCGGGCTGAAAAATTCGGACAGCAGTTTTTCGCGCGCGATCATCTCCATTTCCGGCCCGTTGGTCTCGACCACGTCGACCACATTGCGCCGCGCCTGTCCTTCGGTGACGCTGCGCTGGACCACCTTGTCGCTGGTGGCGCGCCACAGTTCGACCTTGATGCCGTACTTCTTCTCGAACGCGCGCGCCAGCGGTGTCGATTCCTTGGTCGCCAGCGAGGTGTAGACCATCAGCGTGCCTTCGCGCCTGGCTTGCTGCAGCAGGCGCGCGTCGCGGTCGGCGCCGCGGTACATATACAGCGCGTCGTTCCTGCCCTGCGCCTGCGCGGCCGGAGCCAGCGCGGCCAGCGCCAGCCAGCACAGGCCGAGCAAGCCGGCGGTCACGCGCGCGCTGAGGTTATTCATCCGGTCTCCGTTGCTTGTTGTATGGGCAGTTCGACTCCCGCTCACCCCGTCGTTCCCGCGCAGGCGGGAACCCATACCTCCTCGGTCAAGAGGCGAAGTATGGGTCCCCGCTTTCGCGAGGACGACGCGATTGCCCTGATGGATCGATTGTAGGAGCATTCGATTGAATTCGCAAGAAATGAAACGCAGTTCCATATATCAGAACCTCATGCGGTACGTACCGCGCTGCGCAGGCCCGGCGCGGCGGACGCCGGGAACACCAGCGACTTGATCACCACCGGCACCGCGCCCGAAGTGTCGAGCAGGCCGCCGATGTCGATGAAGTCGAACGCCTTCAGCGTGATGCCGTCGATCGACACGATCGGGCACGCCAGCTTGCGCTCTTCGTGGCAGTGCATGCCGACCAGGCCGCCGATGTCGCCGTCGCCGACCAGCACCAGCGGCTGGCCGCCTTCGAGCAGGGCCGACAGGCCGGCCGCGACCCCGCCGCAGAAGGCGTCGAGCCGGGCGAAACTGGCCGAACCCTGCCAACGGTAGCACAGCGCCACCGCCTGCCCGCCTTCGTGCAGGTCGAAGCGGCGCAAGGCGCTGCGCACCGCGGCGGCGAGCGCGCCGGCGTCGATGACTTCGTCGGCCAGCGGCAGCTCGGGTGCGAGCACCGCGATATTTTTCAGCGGCAGCGCATCGGCCGGCGTCACATAGATCGTGCTGCCGCTGACCTGCACCGTGTATTGCGAGGCGCCGACCACGGTGGCGCGGATGCCCTGCTCCGGCGTGCCGATTGGCGGCCCCCAGGCTTGCACCCGGCGCAGCACGGCCTGCGCCAGCGGCGCACCGAGGTCGCCGAACCAGCCGTCCTGGCGCGCGTAAATATATTCGGAGACGCCGCCCGAAAACGTGACCAGGTCGGGCGCGCGTTCATTGCGCAGCGGCTCGAGGCGCAGCAGCGCGGCCACCTCCGCATCCGGCTGCCGCAGCTGGACCACCTGCAGCAGGCAGTCGGCCATGTGTTCGACCATCGCGGTCAGCAGCTGCGGATCGGGAATCGCGCCCGCTTCGAGCCTGAGGCCGACCGCGCGCGCGAAACGTTCGGCGGCCGGTTCGATGCGCAGCACGCGGCCGCCGGCATCGAAGCAGACCAGCCGCGCGCCGATGTCGGCCGCGCTCAGGTCGACCACTTCGCCGCCCTCGCACACCGCGATCTTCGAGGTGCCGCCGCCGATATCGATATTCATCACGCGCGCGCCGTCGCGGATCGAGCGCGCCGCCGCGCCCGAGCCGAAGGCGGCCAGCGAGGTCTCCAGCGCATCGCCGGCGCTGACCGCGACGAACTTGCCGGCCTGCGCCGCGAACAGCTCGCCGATCGCGCGCGCATTGCTGCGCCGGACCGCGACCCCGGTGAGTATCAAAGCGCCGCTGTCGATCGCCTCGGGCGTGATGCCGGCCAGCGCGTACTGGCGCGTGACGAAGGCGCCCAGCGCCTCGGCGTCGATGCTGGTGTCGTCGCGATAGGGCGTGAGCAGCACCTCCGATTCGTGCAGCAGGGTGCGCTCGGCCACCACGTAGCGGCTGTCGAGGCGTTCGAGCACGATGCGCGAAAAGACCAGGTGCGAGGTCGAGGAGCCGATGTCCACCCCGACGCTGAGCAGGCGGATCTCGTCTTCCTCTTCCAGGCTGCGCCTGACGCTGCTGAAAAATATCCTGCCGCCCGCTTCGCTCATCGGTCCGTCCCTTATTCGTCCCTTGTTTGACCCTTCACGTCGTTCCCGCGCAGGCGGGATTAAATAGGGTCGAGTCGAGATTAAATAGGGTCAGAGTCGAATTAATTCGAGATTCATGAATTAATTCGACTCTGACCCTATT
>DASRXO010000538.1:0-2543 GCA_035654095.1 Telluria sp. | reverse complement strand
AAACAATGATGCACGCAACACGTTGCGCCGCCGCGCTCGCCGCCGGCTTGATGTGGTGGTCGGCCGCGCAGGCCGACGCCATCGACCGGCGCGTGGACGCGCTGCTGAAACGCATGACGCTCGACGAGAAGGTCGGCCAGCTCAACCAGCTGTCGGGCCGCGAGCTGACCGGCCCGGCCAGCGACAAGAACCGCTCGACGCTGGAGGACATCCGCTCGGGCCGGGTCGGCAGCATGCTCAACGTGAAAGGCGTGAAGGAGACGCGCGAGGTCCAGGCCGAGGCGCTCAAGTCGCGGCTCGGCATTCCGCTGTTGTTCAGCCTCGACGTGATCCACGGCTACCAGACCGTGTTCCCGGTGCCGCTCGGCGAAGCCGCGTCGTGGGACATGAAGGCGATCGAACAGGCCTCGCACGTGGCCGCGCGCGAGGCCGCCGCCTCCGGCATCCACTGGACCTTCGCACCGATGGTCGACATCAGCCGCGATCCGCGCTGGGGCCGCGTGATGGAAGGCGCCGGCGAAGACACCTACCTCGGCGCGCGCATCGCCGCGGCCCGCGTGCGCGGCTTCCAGGGCGAGAAACTGGGCGCCACCGACGCCGTGATGGCCACCGCCAAGCACTTCGCGGCCTATGGTGCGGCCGAGGCCGGGCGCGACTACAACGCGGTCGACATGAGCGAGCAGCAGCTGTTCGAAGTCTACCTGCCGCCGTTCAAGGCCGCGCTCGATGCGGGCGCCGCCACCTTCATGAATTCCTTCAACACGCTGAACGGGGTGCCGGCCACCGGCAATGCCTTCCTGCAGCGCGACATCCTCAAGGGCCGTTGGAATTTCAAGGGCTTCGTGGTCAGCGACTGGGGGTCGGTGCGCGAGATGGTCTCGCACGGCTATGCGGCCGACGCCGCCGACGCGGCGCAGAAGGCGATTGCGGCCGGCAGCGACATGGACATGGAAAGCCAGGCCTACATCGCCCACCTGGCCGAGCTGGTGCGCGCCAAGCGCGTGCCGGTGGCGCAAGTGGACGATGCGGTGCGCCGCATCCTGCGCAAGAAATTCGAGCTGGGCCTGTTCGACGATCCCTACCGCTTCTCGGACCCGCAGCGCGAGCAGGCGGTGCTCAGCGATCCGCAGAATGCGCTGGTCGCGCGCGATATCGCGCAAAAGTCGCTGGTGCTGCTCAAGAACCAGCGGCACGTGCTGCCGCTGACGAAAGACGTGGCGTCGATCGCCGTGATCGGTCCGCTGGCCGATTCCAGGCGCGACATGGAGGGCGGCTGGATCGTCAAGTCGGATCCGGCGCGGGTGGTGACTGTCCTCGACGGCATCAAGCGCAAGCTGGCGCCGGCCGCGCGCGTGCTGTACGCGCAGGGCAGCGACGCCCATGGCGACTCGACCGCCGGCTTTGCCGCCGCGCTCGACGCCGCGCGCCAGGCCGAGGTGGTGGTGCTGGCGATCGGCGAAACCTGGGACATGAGCGGCGAGGCCAAGTCGCGCAGCGACATCGGCATTCCCGGCCCGCAGCTCAAGTTGTTCGAGGCCTTGAAGGCGACCGGCAAGCCGATCGTGGTGCTGCTGTTCGCGGGGCGGCCGCTGGTGTTCGACAGCGTGGCCGAGCAGGCCGACGCCATCGTCTACGCTTGGCTGCCCGGCGCCGAGGGCGGCAACGCGATCGCGAATGTGCTGTTCGGCGACGCCAACCCGTCCGGCAAACTGCCGGTGACCTTGCCGCGCAGCGTAGGCCAGATTCCGCTGACGTACCGCCAGTACCAGACCGGGCGGCCGGTGGTCGACGAGACCAAGATCGTCTACAAATCGGCGTATATAGATTCGCCCAACACGCCGCGTTATGCCTTCGGCTACGGGCTCAGTTACACCGACTTTGCGTACTCCGACCTCAAGCTGAGCAAGGCATCGATGCGGCCGTCGGAGACGCTGACGCTGTCGATGGTGCTGGCCAACACCGGCAAGGTGGCGGGCGAGGAGGTGGTGCAGCTGTACCTGCGCGACCTGGTGGCCTCGGTGGCGCGGCCGTTGAAGGAGCTGAAGGGCTTCCAGAAGATTCGGCTGGAGCCGGGCGAGCGCAAGACCGTCGCGTTCACGATCGACAAGAACATGCTGTCGTTCTTCAACCGCCACCTGCAATGGGTGGCCGAACCAGGCCGCTTCGAACTGATGCTCGGCAGTGCCTCGGACGACATCCGGCTTCACCAGCAGATCGAGCTGCTGGCGCAGTAGTCACTACGTCGTTCCCGGGCTCGGCGCCCCCCTTGGCGGGAACCCATGCCCCGCATGCGTTCCCCCATAGCGTGCAGGCGTCGCGTGAAAGCAGCTTCAGCATGGATTCCCGCTTGCGCGGGAATGACGCCGGCAGATCGAGCTGCTGGCGCAGTAGTCACCCCGTCGTTCCCGCGAAGGCGCACTAGTGTCCGGAATAATTTGCTTGACTAAGCTGGGAGGGGTTGCAGGCATTGGATTAGGGGCGTATACCCGAGTTTGCCGACTCAACTAATCCAAACCTGCAACATGTTCAGCATAACGACTTTT
>DASRXO010000537.1:0-3316 GCA_035654095.1 Telluria sp. | reverse complement strand
ATCCTTGCTCAACCGGCTCATCTGGGCGACGGGTGTGACACCCTCGCGCTGGCCGTTGCTTCGACAAAATTCAAAGGCGTCGATGACAAAAGCACTCATTTGCAGAAATTTTCCCCGGAAAACCTGCGATAATAACAGGCTTCTCCCCATGGAGTCAAAGACTTGGCGCATTTTTTTGAGTGTGGCGCGGGAGTTGTTGCTCCGCCCGCAGCAGAAAGGCCGGAAAGACCACGATGATAGCAAGTTCCACCCCGCCGCGCCTGATCCTGGCGTCCAGTTCGGCCTACCGGCGCGAGCTGCTGGGCCGCCTGCGCCTGCCGTTCGAAGTGATGGTGCCCGATATCGACGAAAGCCCGCTGCCCGGCGAGGCGCCCGAGACCACCGCGCTGCGGCTGGCGCGCGCCAAGGCCGCCGCGGTGGCGGCCCGGGCGCCGGGCAGCATCGTGATCGGCTCCGACCAGGTCGCCACGCTGGACGGCGAGCAGATCGGCAAGCCGGGCGACCATGCGCGCGCGCTGGCCCAGTTGCGCAAGATGCGCGGGCGGCGCGTGGTATTCCACACCGCGCTGTGCGTGTGGGACGGCCGCGCCCCGGCCCTGACCGGCGCCGCCCAGCTCGAGAACGTGCAAACCGTGGTCAGCTTCCGCGACCTGCCGGACGCCGAGCTCGACGCCTACCTGCGCATCGAGCAGCCCTACGACTGCGCCGGCAGCGCCAAGAACGAAGGCCTCGGCATCGCGCTGCTCGACAAGATCGAGAGCGGCGACCCGACCGCCCTCACCGGCCTGCCGCTGATCGCCCTGTGCGGCATGCTGCGCAAGGCCGGCCTGGCCTTTTTCGGCGCCTGAGCGGGCCGTCGTTCCCGCGCAGGCGGGAATCCATACTTCGCATACATGCATGCGGCGCATGGGTTCCCGCCTGCGCGGGAACGACGGTTTCACGAGCGGCTAACATTGCACTCCTCCGCACTCCATTAACACTTTCCTCATCAATCATGCCCGGCACCCTTTACCTGATTCCGAATACCCTGGGCGCGACCGAAGCGCTGTCGCACGTGCTGCCCGAGCATGTGCAGGCGCTGACCGCGCGGCTCGATTACTTTGTGGCCGAAAACGCCAAGACCGCGCGCGCCTTCCTCAAATTGATCGCCGCCGGCCACCCGCTGGCCCGGCCGCTGCAGGAAATCGAGATCGCGGAGCTGAACGTGAACACGCCCGACAAGGCGCTGGCCGCCCTGCTCGATCCCCTGCTGGCCGGGCGCGATGCGGGACTGGTGTCGGAGGCCGGGGTGCCGGCGGTGGCCGACCCGGGCGCCAACCTGGTGCGCATGGCGCATCAGCACGGCATCGCAGTCAAGCCGCTGGTGGGACCGTCGTCGCTGCTGCTGGCGGTGATGGCCAGCGGCCTGAATGGCCAGAGCTTCGCGTTCAATGGGTATCTGCCGACCGATGCGGCCTTGCGCGCCAAGCGCATCAAGGAGCTCGAGCAGCGTTCGCGCGCCGAGCAGCAGACCCAGTTGCTGATCGAGACGCCCTACCGCAACGGCGCGATGCTCGACGCGCTGGCCGCCGGCTGCCAGCCAGGCACGCTGGTGTGCGTGGCGACCGACCTGAGTTTGCCGAGCGAGACGATCCGCACCATGACGGCGGCCAAGTGGAAGGCCCTGCTCGCGGCCGGCAAGGCGCCGGATTTTCACAAGAAGCCGACCGTGTTTTTGCTGCTGGCGCAATGACCTGGCTGGCGCTCAGCGCACCTCCTGCGCCAGTTCATTCACCCACTCGAACGCCTCCAGCTCGATCTCGCGCAACTGCTTGACCGTCAAGCCGAGGCGCTTGAGCACCGGCGTCAGCGCGCGGCCGCACGGCGCGGTCTCGAGCAACTCGGCCAGCTTCAGCATCTCGCCGAATTCGCCCGTGCGCTCGAGCAGCGCGGCGCGCACGTCGTCAGCCACCACCACGGTGTGCAGGATGTCGTGCATCGACATCGAAAACAGCGCATCCATCAGCGACATGATCCCGACCGTGAAGCCGGTATCGGCCGCCGCGCGCTGGCCCGGCTTGAGCTTGAGCGTCATCAGCTCGAGCAGCTTGCCGCGCGTGGTCGCCAGCTGCAGCAGCGGCGAGTTCAGCTCCACCACCACGCCCGGCCGCGCGTACAGCAGGATCTGCAGCCAGCGCTGCAACTGGCGCCGGCCCAGCACCACCAGCGCCTGCGCCAACGAATCGATCTTGCCGCGCCCGCCCGCGGCCGGCGTGTTCACCAGCCGCAGCAGGTTCAGGCTGGTCAGCGCGTCGCGCTTGACCGCCAGCTCGATCGCGCGGTTGTCGGCCTCGGAATTGATCAGCTCCAGCAAATGCAGGATCACCAGTTCGGACGGCGCGATCTTCTTGCCGCTCAAGATCACCGGCCGCGCGAAATAATAGCCCTGGAAGTATTCGAAGCCGAGCTCCAGGCAGCGCTTGAATTCTTCCAGCGTTTCGACCTTCTCGGCCAGCAGCTTCTTGTGCGGGCCCTTGAGCGACAGGGTCAGCGCCTGCAGGGCGGCCGGATCGACGCCCTGGAGGTCGACCTTGATCACGTCGACCAGCGCCACCAGCTGGCGCACGTCTTCCGAGTCGGCCACCACGTCGTCGAGCGCGAACTTGAAGCCCAGCCCTTTGAGTTCGGTCACGCGGGCGACGACTTGCGGCGTGGCCTTGACCGTCTCGAGGATTTCGAGGATCACCTTGTCGGGCGAGAGGAAGCGCACGAAGTCGCTCATCAGCACCACTTCGTCGACATTCAGGAAGGCCAGCTGCTCGCCGACCACGTGGTCCATGCCGAGCTGCGAGGCGTGCGAAATGACCGCCGCGGTGGCGGCGGCGTCGTTGGTGACGTTCGCTTCGGTCGAGCCGGCCGTGCGGAACAGGAGTTCGAAAGCGACCAGGTGCTGGTCGCGGCCGAGGATGGGCTGGCGTGCGAGGAAGAAGTCGTCGGTGGCAGAAGAATGCGGTTCAGCCACAGCATCAATTGACATGGGAAACTCCCAAGAACGATTGGGCACGCGCGGTGCCAGCTTTGGTCTGACTATACTACAGATACAAGAGCTCTTTACATTCCGTCATCGACGTGTCGCATTTGTCGTCCTCGCGCACGCGCGGACCCATACTGCGCGCACGTCGGCCGGCATGGTATGGGTTCCCGCCTCCGCGGGAACGACGCGCTGTCGCCTTATGGACGGCGCGGACCGCCGTTGCGCGGGCCCGCGGGACGGGTGCTGCGCGGGGTGCCGGCGGCAGCGCGCGGACCGGCGGCGGCACGGGCGGCGTTGCCCGGT
>DASRXO010000536.1:0-2288 GCA_035654095.1 Telluria sp. | reverse complement strand
AGCCGTTGAGGACCGTGGCCGGATAGGTCGCCGCCAGGCGCTTCCAGAACGGCGCGGCGCCGTCGATATTGTAGCCGGCGCGCGCCAGCAGGTAGATCGCCAGGCTGTCGGCCGCCGCGTCGAGCTCCTGCGGCATGGCCTTGATGCCGCCGCTGCCGATCAGCATGGAGGTATCGGGATGGACCGCGACCAGGTTGTCGATGATGCTGCTGATCGCGCTGGCGTTGCGCTGCGCCGCGGCGTGGCCCAGGATGTCGTGCGCCATGCCCTTGGCCATCAGGTAAGCCAGTTCGTCGTCGGTCTGGGCGAACTGCATCATGCCGCGCGTGACCATGATGCGCGTGCCGTCGGCGTAGGCGTTGACGTTGTCGGCGTTACCCAGTTCGACCGCGAAGCCGCAGGCGCGGGTGACCGGAATCGTCAACTGGCGGGCGGCGCCATCGCGTTCCACCGCCATCGCGAGGTTGGCCTGGGTGCTGACCAGCGGCCCGAACACGCTGCCGGCCATGGTCGACGCATTCGGCCCGGTCGGCAGCGGCTTGCCGCCGGCGGAGATCAGGCCGTCGCCGCGGTGCAGGCCGGCGCGCGCGGCGCCGCTGCCGGCCAGCACGCCGGTCACTTGCAAGCGGTCGCCCATGCCGAACACGACGTGGGCCGCCTCGTTGAATTCGCCCGGATAGGAATAGCGGTTCTTGGCGGTGAAGCCGAGCAGGTTGCGGGCCTGGGCCTTGCACAGCTCCGCGTTGTTGATCAGGAGCGGGGCGGCGACGCGGTACAGGCGATCCTGCTGCGCCGCCATCCTGGTCAGCGCGTCGGCCGCGGCGGCCATGCGCGGGGTCGGCGCCGGCGCTTCGGCGACGGCCGGCGGCGGGACGCCGGGAACGGGCGCCTGCTGCAGCGGTCCTTTGGTGGCACAGGCCGACAACAGCAACGCTAACGAGAGTCCCAGCAGGGCCGGGCGCATACGAGGGAGGCGGCTCATATCATTCCTTTGTTGGTTTTATTGTTTTCCGGTGCTGCCGAAACCGCCGGCACCGCGCTCGCTTTCATCGAATTGGTCGACGATGTTGAAGCCGACCTGCAGCACCGGCACGATAATCAGCTGCGCCAGGCGCTCCATCGGATTCAGGGTGAAAGCGTGCTGCCCCCGGTTCCAGGTCGATACCATCAGCTGGCCCTGATAATCGGAGTCGATCAAGCCTACCAGATTCCCGAGGACAATGCCGTTCTTGTGGCCCATGCCGCTGCGCGGCAGGATCATGGCGGCGTAAGCGGGGTCGCCCACGTGGATCGCCAGGCCGGTCGGAATCAGCACCGTGGCGCCGGCTTCGATCACGATCGGCTGGTCGATGCAGGCGCGCAGGTCGAGGCCCGCGCTGCCCGGCGTGGCGTAGGCCGGCAGGTAGTCCTTCATGCGCGGGTCGATGATCTTGAGGTCGATGTTCTTCATGGTTGTATGGAGCCTAGGTGAGCAGGGAGCGCTTCTCGATGCGCTTGGCGATTTCGGAGACCAGCTGGCGCGCCAGCGTGAGCTTGTCGGCGCGCGCCAGCACGGTGTGGCCGTCTTCGTCGAACAGGATCACGGTGTTGTCGTCCTGGCCGAAGGTGTGGTGGCCGATGTTCCCGACCAGTAGCGGGATGCCTTTCTTCTCGCGCTTGGCGGCGCCGTATGCGACCAGGTTCTCGGATTCGGCGGCGAAGCCCACGCAGTAGGGCCAGCCGGAGATCGAGGTGGTCGCGGCGACCGAGGCCAGGATGTCGGCGTTCTGCTCGAACTGCAGGCTGGGGGTGGCGCCGTCGTCCTGCTTCTTCATCTTCTGGCCGCTGGCGTTGGCGACCCGCCAGTCGGCCACCGCGGCCACGCCGACGAACACGTGCTGGCCTTCGACCGCGCCCATCACCGCATCGTGCATCTGGCGCGCGCTGGTGACGTCGATGCGGCGCACGCCGTGCGGGGTCGGCAGCGAGGTGGGGCCGGACACCAGCACCACCTCGGCGCCGGCTTCGCGCGCGGCGCGCGCGATCGCGTAACCCATCTTGCCGGACGAGAGGTTGGTGATGCCGCGCACCGGGTCGATCGCCTCGAAGGTGGGGCCGGCGGTGATCAGCACCCGCTTGCCGGCCAGCGCCTTGGGCTGGAACGAGGCCACCAGTTCTTCCACCAGTTGGTCCGCTTCGAGCATGCGGCCCAGGCCCACCTCGCCGCAGGCCTGGTCGCCGGCGGCCGGGCCGAACACGCAGATGCCGTCGGCGCGCAGCTGGGCGAGGTTGCGCTGGGTCGGCGGCTT
>DASRXO010000535.1:0-4947 GCA_035654095.1 Telluria sp. | reverse complement strand
AACAACAGGAAGATAGCACCGATCGACAGCGCGAAGATCGCCCACAGCAAGGCGCCGATGAAGCGCGGCGTCCACGCGACCGACGACAGCGCCGGATCCATGTTCTCGAGCCAGATCGCGAACGGCAACAGCGCGAGGACGGTGGCGGCGAACTGGATCACGGTGCCGGTGCGCAAATCGAAGCGCGGGCAGAAATGCTTCTGGTACATGGTGCCCGCGGTGATCGACAACAGCGCCATCACGCACAGCGCGATCGCGGTCGACGACAGGCCGATCAGATTGATCTTGGCGTAGACCACCAGCGCCACGCCGCCCAAGCCGAAGGCCAGGCCGAGCCACTGGCGCGGCCTGACCTTCTCGCCGATCAGCGGGGCGGCGGCGGCGGTCAGGATCGGCTGCATGCCGACGATCAGCGCCGACAGCCCGGCCGGCATGCCGAGCTTGATCGCGCCCCAGACCCCGGCCAGGTAGCCGGCCTGCAGCAGCAAGCCGGCCACCGCGATGTGCAGGATGCGGCCGGTCGGCCACGGCGCCTTCCAGATCAGCACGCAGGGCACCAGCACCAGCAGCACGCCGCAGCAACGCAGGATCAGGAAGGTGAGCGGCGGCGCAAACGGCAGGCCGAATTTGGCCACGATGAAACCCGTGCTCCACAAAAAGACAAAAAAGATGGGAAGCGGCGACAACCAACTGGCGGCGTGTGGCGGCGCAGCATTAATTACGGGTTCATTTGACATGGATCAAGCAATACGCGGGGCAAAAGGTCAGGCGACGCGCGGAATCGGCCGGTGAAAAGCGCAAGAAGAAGAGTCTAGCATGCGTTGGCGCAGGGCGTTTCCGGGCTCCAATTTGTCCATGAAAAGCTGGCTTGAAAGCAATCAATTCTTCTTTGCAAAACGCTATGCCCGACCCGGCTTGTGTCTTGTAATATATATAAATGGTGCGACGCACAAAAAGCACTTGACGCGCCGTTAAAATTCGGTAGAATAGGTTTTGTTGCGCTGCACCATAGGCGCTTAGCTGAGAGATGTGGATTCACTGCTTCACTGGTAACAAGCCGCATTACAACCTCATTGATCAATATTGGAGAACATACATGTTTGCAATCCCTGAGCAGTTTTCGAACGCCACCAAGGCCAATTTCGAATCGCAATTTGCCATCTTCTCGTCGCTGACGTCGACCGCGTTCGAAGGCATGGAAAAGCTGGTTGACCTGAACATCAATGCGGCGAAGGCATCGATCGAAGAGTCGTCGATCGCGACGCGCCAGTTGTTCTCGGCCAAGGATCCGCAGGAATTTTTCTCGCTGACGGCGGCGCAAGCCCAGCCGACGGCCGAGAAGGCGATTTCGTACGGCCGCCAGCTGGCGACCATCGCCGCCGGCACGCAAGCCGAATTCAGCAAGGCCGCCGAGTCGCAAATCGCAGAGACCAACCGCAAGGTGATTTCGCTGGTGGATGAAGTGAGCAAGAACGCGCCGGCCGGCTCGGAGAATGTGGTGGCCGTCATCAAGGCGACGCTCGGCAACGCCAACGCGGGTTACGAGCAGTTCACCAAGACCACCAAGCAAGCGGTGGAAGCGCTGGAAACCAACCTGAACGCGGCAGTGAGCCAGTTCACCCAGGCCGCCCAGAAAGCCGTTCCCAAAACCGCCAAAAAATAATTCCTTGCGGCGTAAAAAAACCTGGCTGCGGCCAGGTTTTTTTTCGTCCCACAACATGGGGTCACATCTGACATTCGTACATTTCGCAGGTGAAATGTACGAATGTCAGATGTGACCCCATGTTGGGGGGCGAAAAAAAACTGGCCAACGCCAAGTTCTTTTGTGGTGGATGCTTATTCGCCCAGGTAGGCGGCTTGCACGCGCGGGTCGTGCAGCATGTCGTCGGCGTTGCCGCTCATGATGATCGAGCCCGAATCCATCACGTAGCCGCGGTGCGCCGCTTCCAGCGCCAGCTTGGCGTTCTGCTCCACCAGCAAGATCGTGATGCCCTGCTTCGATACGTCGCGGATCACTTCGAAAATCTTTTCCACCATGATCGGCGACAAGCCCATCGACGGCTCGTCCAGCAGCAGCAAATTCGGATGACTCATCAGCGCGCGCGCCATCGCCAGCATCTGCTGCTCGCCGCCCGACAAGGTGCCGGCCATCTGCGCCGCCCGCTCCTTCAAGCGCGGGAACACGCCGAACCAGCGCTCGATGTCGGCCTCGATCCCGGCCTTGTCGTCGCGCGTGTACGCGCCCATCAACAGGTTTTCCTTGATCGACATGCGGGTGAACACGCCCCGCCCTTCCGGCACCATCGCCAGCTTTTTCTCGACCATCTGGTACGAATGCACACCCTTCAGCGGCTGTCCCATGTAAGTCACCACGCCGTCCACCGTGCACGGCGGCAGCGTGCCGGTGATGGCTTTCAGGGTGGTGGTCTTGCCCGCGCCGTTGGCGCCGATCAGCGTGACCAGCTCGCCCTTGTTCACTTCCAGGTCGATGCCCTTGACCGCCTTGATGCCGCCATACGCGACCTTCAGGCCCGACACTTTCAAAACGTTGTCGCTCATTTGTGCGCACCTCCCAGATAGGCTTCGATCACGGCCGGATTCTTTTGGATGTCGGCCGGCAGCCCTTCGGCGATCGGCTTGCCGTACTCGAGCACGGTGATCCGGTCGCACAAGCCCATCATGAGTTTCACATCGTGCTCGATCAGCAGCACGGTCTTGCCTTCCGCCTTGATCTTGACCAGCAACTCGCGCAGCGCCAGCTTCTCGGTCGCGTTCATGCCGGCCGCCGGCTCGTCCAGCGCCAGCAGCTGCGGGTCGGTCGCCAGCGCGCGCGCGATCTCGAGCCGGCGCTGGTCGCCATACGACAGGAACTTGGAGGTGCGGTGGGCGAACGCGCCGATGCCTACAAAATCCAGCAACTCCTGCGCGCGCTGGCGGATCGCCGCCTCTTCCGCACGCGCCGCCTTGTGCCGGAACACCGCGCCGAACACACCCTGGTGCGAACGCACGTGGCGCCCCACCATCACGTTTTCGAGCGCGGTCATTTCGCCGAACAGGCGGATGTTCTGGAAGGTGCGGGCGATGCCGGCCTTGGCCACCTCATGCGGCGCGGACGGCGAATACGGCTTGCCGGCCAGCTCGAAGCTGCCGCTGTCGGGCTGGTACAAGCCGGTGATGACGTTGAAGAAGGTGGTCTTGCCGGCGCCGTTCGGCCCGATCAGGCCGTAGATCTGGCCCTGCATGATCTTGATGCCGACCTCGGTCAGCGCCTGCAAGCCGCCGAAGCGCTTGTTGACGCCGGCGATGTTGAGAATGATCTGTTCGCTCATGGTTGCTTATTCCTCGCGCGGCCCTTAGGCCGGGAACGCGTCGGGCTTGTTGGTGTCGGCGGCGTCGGGCCGGTCTTCGTGCTTGGGCGAGGGCCACAGGCCGGCCGGACGGTTCAGCATGATCAGCACCATCGCCAAGCCGTACAGCAACTGGCGCAGCACCTCGGCTTCGATGATCACGCGCCCGAACACCGCTTGCTGGGCCGGCTCGACCACGTGGCGCAGCACTTCCGGCAGCGCGGCCAGCAGCACGCCGCCCATGACCACGCCGGGAATGTGGCCGATGCCGCCCAGCACCACCATCGCCAGCACGGCGATCGATTCGGTCAGCGAGAACGATTCGGGCGACACGAAGCCCTGGAACGAGGCGAACATCGCGCCCGCCACGCCGCCGAACGAGGCGCCCATGGTGAACGCCAGCAGCTTGACGTTGCGGGTGTTGATGCCCATCGCCTTCGCGGCGATCTCGTCTTCGCGGATCGCGACCCAGGCCCGACCCAGGCGCGAGTGCTGCAGGCGGGTGGTCACGAACACGATGGCGATGCACAGGAACAGGAACAGGAAGTAGTAGGCGTTCACCGACGGCATCGAATAGCCGCCCACGATCACGTTCGCGCGCGAGCCGGGCTCGCCGGCCAGCGACACGCCGAAAATGCGGATCGGGTCGATCAGGTTGATGCCCTGCGGTCCGTTGGTGAAGTTGATCGGGTCGTTCAGGTTGTTCATGAAGATGCGGATGATCTCGCCGAAGCCGAGCGTCACGATGGCCAGGTAGTCGCCGCGCAGCTTGAGCGTCGGCGCGCCGAGCAGCGCGCCGAAGAAGCCGGCCACCAGCGCCGCCAGCGGCACGATCGCCCACACCGACAAATGGATGCCGCTTTCCTTGATCTGCGGCCCCATCAGCGCGACCAGCGCATTGCCGAAAGCCGGATACTGGTTGACCACCGATTCGAGCAGGGCCGCGAATTGCGGCGAGGCCAGCAGGCCGGTCAGGTAGGCGCCCACCGCGAAGAAGGCGATATAGCCGAGGTCGAGCAGGCCGGCGAACCCGACCACGATATTGAGCCCCAGCGCCAGCATGATGTAGAGCAGCGCGATGTCGATGATGCGGACCCAGGAGTTGCCGAACTGCGCCGCCACGAACGGAAAAATCAGCAGGCCGATCAGCAGCACGGCCATGCTGCTGTAGGCCTGGCGCGGCTTGTGGCGGACGTCGAAATTGAGGAGTGCCATACGATTCCCTTTGCGATCAGGCGCGGTCGGCCACGCGTTCGCCCATGATGCCGGACGGCCGGATCGTGAGTACGATAATCAAGACCACGAAGGCGAAGATGTCCTGGTAGTTACTGCCCAGGAAGCCGCCGGTCAGGTCGCCGATATAGCCGGCGCCCAGGCTTTCGATGATGCCGAGCAGGATGCCGCCGATCATCGCGCCGTAGATATTGCCGATGCCGCCCAGCACCGCGGCCGAGAAGGCTTTCAGGCCGGGCGTGAAGCCCATCGCGAACTGGCTCGAGGCGTAGTTGGCGCCCCACATGACGCCGGCGACGGCGGCCAGCGCGGCGCCGATGGCGAAAGTGGCGACGATCACCATGTTCGAGTCGACCCCCATCAGGCC
>DASRXO010000534.1:0-9508 GCA_035654095.1 Telluria sp. | reverse complement strand
TGGAGGTGCTGATGCGCGAGCCCTTCGTGGTGCGCGAGCGCGGCTCGGACACCTGGAACTCCATGGAGGACGGCCTGGGCAGCTACCTGAAGAACCTGAACGTGGCGATGGAGATCAAGAGCACCGAGACCATCAAGCAGGCGGTGATCGCCGGGATGGGAGTGGGCTTTTTGTCAGCCCACACGATCGGGCTGGAGCTGAAGGCGGGAAGCCTGGCCGTGCTGGACGTGGCCGGCTTCCCGGTGATGCTGGACTGGTACGTGGTGCACCGCAAGAACAAGCGCCTGCCGCCGGTGGCGCGCGCCTTCAAGGAATTCCTGCTGGCCGACGGCGCGGCCCTGATCGAAAAGTACGTGCCTTACAGCGGCCTCAAGAGGAAGTCGCCTTAAACTGCGCCGTCGTTCCCGCGAAAGCGGGAATGACGGCGCGCTAAAGAATCAGCAAGGCGCGGAAGTCGTTGACGTTGGTGCGGGTCGGGCCGCTGACCACCAGGTCGCCCAGCGCCGCGAACAGGCCGTAGCCGTCGTTATTGTCCAACATCGCGCGCGGACGCAAGCCCAGCGCCGCGGCGCGCGCCAGGGTGTCCGGCTGGTAGAGCGCGCCGGCATTGTCTTCCGAACCGTCGATGCCGTCCGTGTCGCAGGCGATCGCGTGGATGCCGGGCTGGCCCTGCAGCGCGCAGGCCAGGCTCAGCAGGAACTCGGTATTGCGCCCTCCCCGCCCCTTGCCGCGCACCGTGACCGTGGTCTCGCCGCCCGACAGGATCACGCATGGCCGCTGGAACGGCTGGCCGCGCGCCACCACCTGGCGCGCCATCGCCGCGTGCATCATGGCGATATCGCGCGCCTCGCCCTCGATCGCGTCGGACAGGATATAGGGCTGGATGCCGGCGTCGCGCGCCGCTTGCGCGGCCGCTTCCAGCGCATGCTGGGCGGTGGCCAGCACGTGCACGCTGTTGCGCGCGAAGGCGGGATGGCCGGGCTTGGGCGTCTCGCCGGCGCCCGATTCGAGGTGGTCCAGCACATTCGGCGGCACCTCGATCCGGTACTTGCGCAGGATCGCCAGCGCCTGCTCGCAGGTGCCGGCATCGGTCAGCGTGGGACCGCTGGCGACGATCGCCGGATCGTCGCCCGGCACGTCCGAAATCACCAGGCTGATCACGCGCGCCGGCGCGCAAGCCAGCGCCAGGCGCCCGCCCTTGATGGCCGACAGGTGCTTGCGCACGCAGTTCATCTCGTCGATCGGCGCGCCGCTGTTGAGCAGTGCCTTGTTGATCGCCTGCTTCTGCTGCAGCGTGATGCCGGGCGCCGGCAGCGCCAGCAGCGCCGACCCGCCGCCCGAGATCAGGCACAGCACGGTGTCGTCTTCGGTCAGGCCGCTGACCAGTTGCAGGATCCGTTCGGCCGCGCGCTGGCCGGCCTCGTCCGGCACCGGATGGGCCGCTTCCACCACTTCGATCCGCTCGCAGGGCGCGCCGTGGCCGTAGCGCGTGACCACCAGCCCGGTCAGCGGTCCCGGCCAATGGTCTTCCACCACCTTGGCCATCGCCGCTGCGCCCTTGCCGGCGCCCACCACGATGGTACGCCCATGCGCGGACGGCGCCGGCAAGAAGGCCGGCACGCATTTGTCAGCGGTCACCGCGGCGACCGCACTGCCATATAGATCGAGCAGGAACTGGCGGGGATCGATACTCACAATCAGGCCTTGGCGATCTCGTGGTTCGACATCAGTTCGATGGCGCGGCACAGGGCCGAGTGATCGAGCCCGCTCATGCCGTGGGCGGCGCAGGAATTCATCAGCTCCTGCGCGGTCGCGGTGTTCGGCAGCGAAATGCCGAGCGCCTTCGCGCCCTGCAGCGCCAGGTTCAAGTCCTTCTGGTGCAGTTCGATGCGGAAGCCGGGGTTGAAAGTGCGCTTGACCATGCGCTCGCCGTGCACCTCGAGGATGCGCGAGGCCGCGAAGCCGCCCATCAGCGCCTGGCGCACCTTGGCCGGATCGGCGCCGGCCTTCGAAGCGAACAGCAGGGCCTCGGCCACCGCCTGGATATTGAGCGCCACGATGATCTGGTTGGCCACCTTGGTGGTCTGGCCGTCGCCGTTGCCGCCGACCAGGGTGATGTTCTTGCCCATCATCTCGAACAGCGGCTTGACGGTCGCGAACGCCGCATCCGGGCCGCCGACCATGATGGTCAGCGAGGCCGCCTTGGCGCCCACTTCGCCGCCCGAGACCGGCGCGTCGAGGTAGTCGCAGCCGAGCTCGCGAATTCGAGCCGCAAAGCGTTTCGTCTCGGTGGGCGAGATCGAGCTCATGTCGACCACGATCTTGCCGGCGCTCAGGCCCTGGGCCACGCCGCCCTCGTCGAACAGCGCCGCCTGCACGTGCGGGGTGTCCGGCACCATCACGATGATGATGTCGGCGCGCTTGGCCACTTCGGCGCCCGAGGTGCAGACCGTGGCGCCGCCGTCGATCAGGCTGGCCGGCGGGTTCTTGATGTCGTGCAGGTAGAGTTTGCAGCCGCCTGCCTGCAGGTTGGCCGCCATTGGCGCGCCCATGATGCCCAGGCCGATGAATCCTACTTTGGTCATGTCGATCTCCGTTTTTTCAGGTGTTTTTTTCAAGCGTTGATGTTGTGTGCGCGGATCCAGCCGAGGCCCTCGACGGTGCCGGCCTTCGGCTTGTACTCGCAGCCGATCCAGCCGTCGTAGCCGATCTCGTCCAGCATCGCGAACAGGTAGCGGTAGTTGATCTCGCCGGTACCCGGTTCGAAGCGGCCCGGATTGTCGGCCAGCTGGATGTGCTTGATCATCGGCAGGTTAGCCTTGATGGTCGCGGCCAGCTCGCCCTCCATGCGCGGCATGTGGTAGATGTCGTACTGGTCGAAGAGATTGTCCGAGCCGGTGTCGCGGATGATCTCGAGCGCCTGGCGGGTACCGGACAGGAAGAAGCCCGGGATATCGTAGGTGTTGATCTGCTCGATCAGCAGGCGGATGCCGACCTTCTTGAGCTCGGCCGCGGCGTACGCGAGGTTGGCCACCAGCGTGGCGCGCGCCTGCTCGGCGCTCACGTCGGCCGGCTTGATGCCCGCCAGGCAGTTGACTTGCGTGACGCCGAGCGCGGTGGCGTAGCGGATCGCCTGACCCACGCCGTCCTTGAACTCGGCCACCCGGGCCGGATGGCAGGCGATGCCGCGCTCGCCGGCTTCCCACTGGCCGGCCGGCAGGTTGTGCAGCACCAGTTCGAGCTCGTGCTGCTTGAGCTGTTGCGCGATCTGCTCCGCCTCGAAGGCATACGGGAACAGGAACTCGACCCCGCGAAAGCCGGCGCGCGCCGCGGCGCCGAAGCGCTCGAGGAAGGGCACTTCGTTAAACAGCATGGTCAGGTTTGCAGCTAATTTTGGCATGACGGCTCCGTACTGTGTAATGTCACTTGACATCGAGGGTTTCGTTGAACTCGTTGATGGCGTCGATATCGGTGCCCATCGCGATATTGGTCACGCGCTCGAGAATCACCTCGACCACCACCGGCACACTATACTTCTTCATCAGCTCGCGCGCTTGCTCGAAGGCCGGAATGATCTCTTCCGGCTTGAACACGCGGATCGCCTTGCAGCCCAGGCCTTCCACCACCGCCACGTGATCGACCCCGTAGCCGTTCAGCTCCGGCGCGTTGATGTTTTCGAAGGCCAGCTGCACGCAGTAGTCCATCTCGAAATTGCGCTGCGCCTGGCGGATCAGGCCGAGGTAGGAGTTATTCACCAGCACGTGGATGTAGGGCAGCTTGAACTGCGCGCCGACCGCCAGTTCCTCGATCATGAACTGGAAATCGTAGTCGCCCGAAATCGCCACGATGTCGCCGGTCGGATCGGAGGCGCGCACGCCCAGCGCGGCCGAGATGGTCCAGCCCAGCGGGCCGGCCTGGCCGCAGTTGATCCAGTTGCGCGGCTGGTAGACGTGCAGGAACTGGGCCGCGGCGATCTGCGACAGGCCGATCGAGGCCACATAGCGGGTGTTCTTGCCGAAGTATTCGTTCATCTCCTGGTAGACGCGCAGCGGCTTGACCGGCACGTCGTCGAAGTCGGTCTTGCGCAGCATGGTGCGCTTGCGTTCCTGGCATTCGGCCAGCCACTGCGAACGGTCTTCCAGCTTGCCGGCCGCCTTCCATTCGCGCGCCACTTCGACGAACAGCTCGAGCGCCGCCTTGGCGTCCGACACGATGCCGTAATCGGGACCGAACACGCGGCCGATCTGGGTCGGCTCGATATCCACGTGGACGAAGGTGCGGCCCTTGGTGAACACTTCGACGCTGCCGGTGTGGCGGTTGGCCCAGCGGTTGCCGATGCCGAGCATGAAGTCCGACGCCAGCACCGTCGCGTTGCCGTAGCGGTGGCTGGTCTGCAGGCCGGCCATGCCCGCCATCTGCGGGTGATCGTCCGGGATGCAGCCCCAGCCCATCAGGGTCGGGATCACGGGCACGCCGGTGATCTCGGCGAATTCGACCAGCAGCTTGGAGGCGTCGGCGTTGATGATGCCGCCGCCGGCGGTGATCAGCGGACGCTCGGCCTTGTTCAGCATGTCGAGCGCTTTTTCGACCTGGGCGCGCGAGGCTTTCGGCTTGTAGACTTCCATCGGCTCGTAGGTGTCCGGGTCGAATTCGATCATCGCGACTTGCACGTCGAACGGCAGGTCGATCAGCACCGGACCGGGGCGGCCCGAGCGCATCAGGTGGAAGGCTTGCTGGAAGGCGCGCGGCACCAGGGCCGGCTCGCGCACCGTGACCGCCCATTTGGTGACCGGCTTGGCGATCGACTCGATATCGACCGCCTGGAAGTCTTCCTTGTAGATCCGGGCGCGCGGCGCCTGGCCGGTAATGCAAAGGATAGGTATCGAATCGGCTTGGGCCGAGTACAGGCCGGTGATCATGTCGGTGCCGGCCGGACCCGAGGTGCCGATGCACACGCCGACATTGCCCGCCTTGGCCCGGGTGTAGCCCTCGGCCATGTGCGACGCGCCCTCGACGTGGCGCGCCAGGATGTGCCGGATGCTGTCGCGTTTGCGCAGTGCAGCATACAAAGGATTGATCGCCGCACCCGGGACGCCGAAGGCGACGCTGATGCCTTCTTTTTCCATCACGTGGACAGCTGCTTCCGCCGCAGTCATTTTTGCCATGTCAATTCTCCAGACCCAAAAGATTAATGAATGCTTGCATGGTAGCCCCGAAAGCGCCCCCTGATAAGACGACAAAATATCGGTTTATTCGATACGTGGAGTATGGAATAATCATGACATGGATAAACTCAAGCAAATGACCGCGTTCGTCGATGTGGTTGAAAAGGGCAGCCTGGCGCGCGCGGCGCTGGAACAGAACATCACCCCCGTGATGCTGGGGCGGCGCATCGACGCGCTGGAGAAGCGGCTGGGCGTCAAGCTCATGCACCGCACCACGCGCCACCTGACCCTGACCGAACAGGGCGCCGTGTTCCTCGACCATTGCCGCAAGCTGCTGGCCGAGATCGACTTCGCCGAGACCATCGTGTCGGCCGGCCGGCACCGGGCGACCGGCCACCTGATCGTGTCGGCGCCGGCCGCATTCGGGCGGCTGCACGTGGCGCCGCATGCGCCGGCCTTCGTCGAGGCCAATCCGCAGGTGCAGATCTCGTTCAACCTGACCGACCATGTGGTGGACCTGGTGCGCGAGGGCTACGACGTGGGGATCCGGATCGGCGGCGTGCTCGATCCGAATTTCGTGGCGGTCAAGCTGGCCACCAACCGGCGCGTGGTGTGCGGCACGCCCGAATACTTCGAGCGCAACGGCATTCCGCACGCGCTGGACGAGCTCGCCAAGCACAACTGCCTGGCCTTCAACCTGCAGGGCGGGCAGCAGCGCGGCTGGTACTTCCAGGAGGGCGGCAAGCCGGTCACGATCCGGGTCAACGGCAATTTGGACTGCAACGACGGCGAACTGCTGCACCGCTGGGCCAGCGAAGGCATCGGCCTGGCGTGGCGCTCGACCTGGGAGATCCAGACCCAGCTGGCGGCCGGCGAATTGATCACGGTGCTCGACGAATTCGCCCTGCCCGACTACGACATCATGGCGGTCTACATGCAACAGCGCCACCTGCCGGCCAAGGTGCGCTTCTTCATCGATGCCTTGAAGTCGACCTACGCCCAGCCGGGCTACTGGACCCGGGTCAGATGACGTCTTCCTCGCGCAGCATCGCGATGTGCGCGGCGCTGTAGCCGAGCTGGGACAGCACCTCGTCGGTGTGCTCGCCCAGCAGCAGCGAGCGGGTCACCTCGGTCGGGCTGTCCGACAGCTTGATCGGATTGCCGACCGTGAGGTACTTGCCGCGCTCCGGATGGTCGACTTCGACGATGGTGCCGGTCGCGCGCAGCGAGGGCTCCTCGGCGATTTCCTTCATCGACAGGATCGGGCCGCAAGGCACGTCGTACTTGTTCAGGATGTCCATCACCTCGAACTTGCTCAAGGTCTTGGTCCATTCCTCCACCGTGGCGAAGATCGACATCAGGCGCGGCAGGCGCGCGCGCGGGGTGGCGTAATCGGGATCGGTGATCCACTCCTCGCGCCCGATCACCTTGCACACCGAGCCCCACACCGGAGCCTGGTTGACGAAGTAAATATAGGCGTTCGGGTCGGTGTCCCAGCCCTTGCACTTGAGGATCCAGCCCGGCTGGCCGCCGCCCGAGGCGTTGCCCGCGCGCGGCACCGATTCGCCGAATTCGCCGTTCGGGTACTGCGGATATTCTTCCATCACGCCGTTGCGCTCGAGGCGCTGCTGGTCGCGCAGCTTGACGCGGCACAGGTTCAGCACCGCGTCCTGCATCGCGGTCTGCACCTTCTGGCCGCGGCCGGTGCTCTTGCGCTGGTAGAGCGCGGTGACGATGCCGAGCGCCAGGTGCAAGCCGCTGCCGCTGTCGCCGATCTGGGCGCCGGTGACCATCGGCGGGCCGTCGTCGAAGCCGGTGGTGGCGGCCGAGCCGCCGGCGCACTGGGCCACGTTCTCGTACACCTTGCAGTGTTCGTAAGGGCCGGGACCGAAGCCCTTGACCGAGGCGACGATCATGCTCGGGTTCAGTTCCTGGATCCGTTCCCAGGAAAAGCCCATGCGGTCGAGCGCGCCGGGGGCGAAATTCTCGACCAGCACGTCGCAATCCTTGATCAGGGTTTCCAGCACTTCCTTGCCGGCCGGCTTCTTGGTGTTCAGCGTGATCGAACGCTTGTTATGATTGAGCATGGTGAAGTACAGGCTGTCGACATCCGGGATGTCGCGCAACTGCATGCGCGTGGCGTCGCCTTCGCCTGCGCGTTCGACCTTGATCACGTCGGCGCCGAACCAGGCCAGCAGCTGGGTGCAAGTGGGTCCGGACTGGACGTGTGTGAAGTCCAGGATGCGGACGCCTTCCAATGCTTTACTCATGATGCGGTATCTCCGGCTAGTGAGGTTCTGTTTTAATTATGCACTACTGCTGCAAGCTTGGTGCTAAGTGATAGGGTTTGGTATGCTTCATGTCGTTTTTATCATAGCGAGCGGCCGCGGCGCCGCTCATTGACCGCGGTCAATTTTAACCAGATCGCCCGCTGCGGCGGGGGAAATTGCAAACTTGACTGAGGTCATGGCAACATAGGTGGGCCAGCTTGTAAGCTCGCCACCATTTAAAAAGGAACAAGTATGCGTGCAATTGAAATCACCCAGCCGGGCCCGCCCGATGTCCTGCAGCTGTGCGAACGGCCGATGCCGCAGCCGAAGGCCGGTGAAGTGCTGATCAAGGTGCACGCGGCGGGCGTGAACCGGCCCGACGTGCTCCAGCGCACCGGCAACTATCCGGTGCCGCCCGGCGCGTCCGACTTGCCGGGGCTGGAAGTGGCAGGCGAAATCGTCGGCGGCGATCTCGGCGACAGCGGCCTGCGGCTGGGCGAGATGGTGTGCGCGCTGGTGCAAGGCGGCGGCTATGCCGAGTACTGCGCCGCGCCGGCGCCGCTGTGCCTGCCGATTCCGGCCGGCCTGACGCCGCTGCAGGCGGCCTCGCTGCCGGAGACCTTCTTCACGGTCTGGAGCAATGTGTTCGACCGCGCCGCGCTGGCCGAGGGCGAGACCCTGCTGATCCAGGGCGGCACCTCGGGCATCGGCGTGAGCGCGATCCAGCTCGCCGCGGCGCTCGGCCATCGCGTATTCGCGACCGCCGGTTCGGACGACAAGTGCCGCGCCTGCGAAGCGCTGGGCGCCGAGCGCGGCATCAACTACCGCACCGAGGAGTTCAGCGACGTGGTCAAGGCCGCGACCGGCGGCAAGGGGGTCGACGTGATCCTCGACATGGTGGGCGGCGACTATGTGCCGCGCGAGATCGCCTGCCTGGCCGACGATGGCCGGCTGGTATTCATCGCGCTGCTGGGCGGCGGCAAGTCGACGGTGAGCCTCGGGCAGATCCTGCTGCGGCGGCTGACGGTGACCGGCTCGACGCTGCGGCCGCGGCCGGTGGCATTCAAGGCCGCGATCGCGGCGAAGCTGCGCGAGCGGGTGTGGCCGCTAATCGGCAGCGGCGCGATCAAGCCGGTGATCTACAAGACCTATCCGCTGGAGCAAGCCGCGCAAGCGCACGCGCTGATGGAAGCCGGCGCCCACGTCGGCAAGATCGTCCTCGAAGTAATCTGACGCCACGTCGTCCTCGCGTACGCAAAACCGGGGTCAGTGCCGACATTCGGACACAAGCTCAACAGGCGCACCTGTTGAGCTTGTGTCCGAATGTCGGCACTGACCCCGGTTTTTTTAGTGGGCATGGGTTGCGGCGCTGTCGCACTGGGCCTCGTGCTCACGGCAGTACCGCTGGTAGGCGTCGATCGATGCGCGCCGCGCGGCCAGCGCGGGCGGCGTGCGGAACGGCGCGAGAATCTGCGCCTGCGTGAACGCATTGCCGTTCTTGATCACCAGCGCCACCTCGGCCGCGGCCTTCAGGTCGAGCAGCGGATTGCCGCGCACCGCGATCAGGTCGGCCAGCTTACCCACCTCCAGCGACCCCAGGTCCTTGTCGACGAAGGCGATCCGCGCGGCGTCGATCGTCACCGATTGCAGCGCCTGAAAATTGCCTTGCAGTAGTCCTGCGGCGCGCAAATTCAGGTGCAGCGAAATGCCCGGCACCACCAGCGGCGAATCGGTGCCGTTCGCCACCAGCGCGCCCGTCGCCCGCACCTTGGTCTGCTGCGCGACATCGTTCAGGATGCCGTTGGTCTGGGTCGCGGTCGGCGGCTGCGCATTCTGCAAGCCCGCGATGAAATTCGGCGGCACCAGGATGAAACGCTCGCTCGCCAGGATCGACGGATCCAGCGCCGACAAGGCCCCGGCCGAGAACAACGTGTCGATCAGGTGGAAGTCGGCCTTGCCGTAGATGTCGGCCGCGTCCTGGTAGGTAATCGCGCGCACGAAGGACTTCGACCAGCCATACCCCATGCGCTGCGTGGCCGACAAGTGCGTGGTGCCGCCCAGCCCGGCCGCCAC
>DASRXO010000533.1:0-9179 GCA_035654095.1 Telluria sp. | reverse complement strand
TGATCTGGGCACGCTGCGCGCCGACCTCTCCGCTGCGCATACCTTCGACTACACGCAGTCCAGCGCTGGCACGAGTTACCAGCTGGCCGGCACGCAAGGTCCATCGGTAGTGGGCGGCGCAACGGGTAATCCGAAAGACCGTGCGCAGTTCTCGCTGGACTGGACCCGTGGTCCGCTGGACATTACCACCAGCGTCAACTACACCAGCGATTTCTCGTCGCTTGACCCATCCGTGGGCGCGACCGACTGCGCTTCGACCGGTACCGATTCGGGTGGCCGTAACTACTTCGCCGGTTTGGTCCAGCCTGCCTACTACTGCCACGTTGCTTCGTTCACTGTGACGAACTTGAACGTGCAGTACAAAGTCTCGCCGAACCTGACGCTGAAAGGTTCGATCCTGAACCTGTTCGACAAGGCGCCGCCGATCGACGTCGCCACCTACGGCAACTCGGGCGTGCAGACTTCCTACAACGCATCGCTGCACCAAGCGGGCGCTATCGGTCGCTACTTCAGCCTGGGCCTGGCCTACACGTTCTAAGCATGATGTGAGCAGCGGCAGTCATGCCGCTGCCTTGCAAGCACAACGCCCCTACGGATGCGAATCCGGCGGGGCGTTTTTTTGCTTGGTGCGGGACAAAGGTGGTGAAAGATATTCGTGGCACGGCGCTTAATGTCGAAAAAGCAATATATACTATTGATGGTAGCAAAAAATTAACCAAATCGAATAAAGGGATTACCCATGAAGTTTCTTCCTCTGCTGACACTTGGAAGTGCGATTTTGCTCGGCGGCTGCGCAAGCACCGACAATGGCGACAAGCCTGCTGCGGTACGGGGTGAAGAGAGTTACGTCTCCCTCGGTTCCAACATCCCCAAGAAAGGTCCCCGGCGCGCGGAAGATCAGACCGTCGATATGCAGAAGCTGGAGAATGACCGCATCATGAACAACGGCGGTGGTCGCTGATTGCAGTCGCGCGCAATCCTGCTTGCATGAAAAAGGCCCGGTCGCTGATGCGTCCGGGCCTTTTTCATACTGACGATCGCGATCCTCGGCCCCACACCGCCTGCAAGGTCGCGGCAGCGGCCAGCGCCGCCGTCTCGGTGCGCAGCCGCCTACATCCAATCCGGCACGCGCCGAATGTCAATTGAATCCCGTGCATTGGCATAAATACAGGTCCCGATGTTGTATTTATAGTTGTCTAGATTAGTTGTATTGACATAAATAGTTGCAACATGGTTTGATTGATATCGTTCAGGTGACATCGATGTTACAGATGCCGCCGCCCTGGACGCACCTTGTCTATCCGGTGATGAAACGATCAATCTAAGGGACTCCATGATGATTAAAGAAAAAGTATTGACCCGTTCGCTGCGTCTGATGTTTTCCGGAAGCGTCGCGCTTGGCGTCGGCCTCGGAGCCTCGTCAGCCATGGCCCAGGAAGCGCCGGTTGGCCCGGTCATGCAGCGGGTCGAAATTACCGGCTCGTCCATCAAACGGATCGCCGCCGAAGGCGCGCTGCCCGTGACGGTGATGACCGCCGAAACGATACGCGAGTCCGGCGTCACCTCGGTCGCCGACCTGGTCAGAAAGCTCTCCTCGGCCCAAGGGTCAACCGGTGAAACCTCGTCGGTGGGCGGCAGCAGTTTTGGTTTCTCGGGCATTTCAATCCACAACGTCGGCGAAACGCGGACCTTGGTGCTGCTGAACGGCAAGCGCCTGGCGCAATTCGGCGGCCAGACCTTGACCGGCTTCGCCGCCGGCTTCGACCTGAATTCGATTCCGCTGTCCGCCATCGACCGCGTCGAGCTGCTGACCGACGGCGCCTCGGCCCTGTACGGTGCCGATGCGATCGCCGGCGTGGTCAATTTCATCACCAAACACGATATGACCGACGGCGACGTCACCGTCGGTTATTCCAAGCCACAAAACGGCGCCGTCGAAAAACGCCTGAGCGCCACCAAGGGTTTCGGCTCGCTGGACCAGGACGGCTACAACCTCATGCTGACCTTCGGCCACGACGAGCGCACCAAACTCGCGTCGGTCGATCGCTCGTTCGCCAATACCGGCAAAGTGCGATTCTCCCAAGATGGCAAGAACTACGAACAACAACAATATTCCGCCAGCCCGATTCCGGCCAACGCGCTGGACGATCTGGGGCAACTGATCAGTCCGTATCAGAAGAAGACCGGCGCGTGTCCGGTCAAGACGTTCCGCGTGATTCAGCCGTACAACGACGGCTCCGGCCTGGCCGATGACTATTGCGGTTACGACTTCACCCAGGATCTGGAAATTTATCCTGAACGCAAGCGCGACAATTTCATGGGATCGGGCACGGTGAAATTTGCCGGCCAAGAACTGTACGCCGATGTGCTGCTGTCGAGGAGCACCCAGATCTCGCGCATCGCGCCGGTGCCCGGTTCGATCAGCATTCCGGCCGGTTCCGCGCTGCACCAGAAATACCTGGTGCCGCTCGGTATCACCGGCGACAGCCTGGCGTTCTACCGCTTGTTCGACATGGGACAACGCACCTCGGACGATGAGGCCCAGTTTGCCAGTGTCGTGCTCGGTTCGCGCGGCGTGGTCTATGGATGGGATTACAACGCCTCGTATAATTTCTCGGAAAGCAAAGTCAAGGGCAATATTTCCGGCTATCCTGGCGCGCTTGCCGTCAAGGCGCTGACAGATAGCGGACTGCTCGATCCATTTGTCGGCCCCGGTCAACAGACGGCGGCGGCGCAGCAAGCCATCAAGGCGGCGACCTTCTCGGGGTATTGGGATGGCGGCACCTCGAAATTGCAATCGCTGTCGGCGAACGCCTCGCGTGAATTGATGCGGCTGCAAGGCGGCGGCATGATGCTCGGCGTGGGCGCGAATATCAACCGCGAAGAATTTTCATCCAAGCCGAGCTTGTTCGCGCAAGGCAAGCTGGCCGATCCGGCAACCGGTGTCTTGTGCGGCGGTGCGCTGGCCTGCGATCAGCGTTTTGGCGATGCTGCCAGTTCCTTGCCTTACGACGCCTCGCGCACCTCGAAAGGTCTGTTTGCCGAACTGGTAATGCCAGTGCTGAAATCGCTGGAATTGGGCACGGCCGTGCGCTTCGACGATTATGCGGACTTTGGCAATGCGACGACCGCCAAGGCCAGCTTCAAATGGACGCCGGTGCCGACCTTGATGTTCCGCGGGTCGGTCGGGACGGGCTTCCATGCGCCGACGGTGCCGCAAGTAAACGCGGCTGAGCAAGGATACGGCGTCACCAGCGACAAATATACCTGCACGCCGGCGCTGCAGGCAGTCGCGGCCGCGCACAATGCGCTGTGCCAACCAGGTAGTCGGCAATATGACCAACTGGCCGGCGGCAATGCCGCACTGCAGCCGGAAAAATCCAGGCAAGCGACGCTGGGCTTCCGTTTCGAGCCTGCCAATTGGGTAACCCTCGGCGCCGACCTGTGGCACGTTTCGATCAGGGATACGTTTGGTCAGTTGACCGAAGAAGCCGTGTTTGCCGATCCGGCCCGGTATACGACTTCCTGGGGCCGCCTGCTCGATGTCGGTACCGGCAAGACGTATCTGGCCTTCCTGGCGAACAACCAGAACACGGGCAAATCGTACTCCACCGGGATCGACTACGAAGTTGTCGGCCGCTACCGCAGCCGGATCGGCCAGCTGACCTCGCGGCTCAACGTGACGCGCATGTTGCGTGAAGACCAGCAGTTGCAAAAGGATGGTGAGTACTACTCGGCGATCGGCAATTTCGCCGAACTGGGCGGCGTCACCTTCCGTACCCAAGGCACCTGGGCCACCACCCTGAAAACGGGGAACTGGAGCAATACGCTGACGGTTACCTTCAAGTCCGGTTACCTGGACCAGCTGACGACCGTTAGCGTGCTGGACGCCGCGGGCAATGTGACCGGTCAGGAAGATATTCGCAAGAAGGTCGGTTTCTTCTCGACACTCGACTGGCAGACGCTCTGGAACATCAGCGGCCGGTGGTCGCTCACCGCCGGTGTGTTGAATCTGACGGACAAGAGTCCGCCGTTCGTGCCTTCGACTTCCGGCAATGGCCGCGGTCAGCAATTCGGCTACGACGATCGCTACTACGATCCGCGCGGCCGCACTGCTTACCTCAACGGTTCGTTCCGGTTCTGAGCACCGGCAGGCCAAGTCCGGCGCGGCATCCGGACTAGCCCTGCGCGATCCCTACATCCCGCCCCAGATGGCATTCAGGGCCGCCACGGCGGCAATGCCTGCCGTTTCGGTGCGCAAGATGCGCGGCCCCATCGACAGCGCCAGCGCGCCGCGCGCGAGCGCCGCAGCTTCCTCCTGTTCGGTAAACCCGCCTTCGGGCCCGATCAGCAAGGTCAGCGCCTGCGGCGGCTGGTGGCGCGCCCAGTCGGCCAGCGACAGGTGCGCGCGCGGTGTCAGCACGATGCGCTTGTGCATATCGTTCTGGTCGATCCAGCGGCCGAACGCGTCGAGTTCGGACAGCCGCGCCAAGCGGTTGCGCCCGCTTTGCTCGGACGCCGCCACGATCACGCCCAGCCAGTGCGCCTGCTTCTTTTCGGCGCGCTCGGCCGCCAGCCGCACCACGCAGCGCTGGGCGGTCAGCGGCTGGATCGCGGCCACCCCCAATTCCACCGCCTTTTCGATGATCCAGTCCATCTTGGCCGCTTCCGGCAAGGCCTGGGCCAGCGTGATTTCATACGGCAGTTCGACGTCGCGCGCGACTTGCGCCCGGATGCCGGCGCTGGCGCGGCGCCGCTCGACGCTGGTCAGCTGGGCCAGGTACTCGCCGCCGTCGCCATTGAACAGGCGCAGCTCGTCGCCGGGCTGCAGGCGCAGCACGTGCAGATGGTGGGCGACCGCGTCCGGCAGGGCGACGGTGTCCCCGACGAGCAGGGGCTGGGGGCAATAGAAACGCGGCATGCAAGTCCCGGGAATGTGCGCAGGCAAATACACGCATTTTAATTCGGCCCTCTCGGGTCTGGTAAAATAGTTGGCTCAGTTATCCCAGCCGCGCCCTCGCATTCCTTTCAAGACTCACTCGATCCGACCCATGAAACCTACGCAACCCACCTCTCAGATGGCCAACGCGATCCGCGCGCTGGCAATGGACGCCGTTCAAAAAGCCAACTCCGGCCATCCCGGCATGCCGATGGGCATGGCCGAGATCGCCGTGGCCTTGTGGAGCGGCCACTACCGCCACAATCCATCCAATCCGAAGTGGGCCAACCGCGACCGTTTCCTGCTCTCCAACGGGCACGGCTCGATGCTGCATTACGCGCTGCTGCACCTGAGCGGCTATGCGGTGACCATGGACGACCTGCGCAACTTCCGCCAGCTGCATTCGATCACCCCGGGCCACCCTGAGGTCGACATCACGCCGGGCGTGGAAACCACCACCGGCCCGCTGGGCCAGGGCATCGCCAACGCGGTCGGCATGGCGCTCGCCGAGTACCTGCTGGCGGCCGAATTCAACAAGCCGGGCTTCGACGTCGTCGACCACTACACCTATGCCTTCGTGGGCGACGGCTGCCTGATGGAAGGCATCTCGCACGAGGTGTGCTCGCTGGCCGGCACGCTTGGCCTGCGCAAGCTGATCGCGCTGTACGACGACAACGGCATCTCGATCGACGGCAAGGTCGAAGGCTGGTTCACCGACGACACGCCGAAGCGCTTCGAGTCCTATGGCTGGAACGTGATCCGCGCGGTCGACGGCCACGACGTGGCGGCGGTCGATGCCGCCATCGCCCAGGCGAAAGCCGCGGGCAAGCCGACCCTGATCTGCTGCAAGACCGTGATCGGCAAGGGCTCGCCCAATCTGCAGGGCGGCGACAAGGTGCACGGCGCCGCGCTGGGCGACAAGGAAATCGCGGCGGTGCGCGAGTACCTGGGCTGGACCCCGGCCCCGTTCGAGATCCCGGCCGAGGTGTATGGCGCCTGGGACGCGAAGCAGCAGGGCGCGGCCGCCGAGGCCGAGTGGGCCGCCAGGTTCGCAGCCTACCGCGCCCAGTTCCCGCAGCAGGCCGCCGAGCTCGAGCGCCGCATGAAGGGCGAGTTGCCGGCCAACTTACGGCAAGTGCTGGACGCCGCGATCGCCGCCTGCGTCGAGAAGAAAGAAAACATCGCCACCCGCAAGGCCAGCCAGAACGCGATCCAGGCGCTGGCCCCGGCGCTGCCCGAATTCCTCGGCGGTTCGGCCGACCTGACCGGCTCCAACCTGACCAACTGGAAAGAGTGCGTGGCCCTGCGTACCGGCAAGCCGGGCAACCACATCAACTACGGCGTGCGCGAATTCGGCATGAGCGCGATCATGAACGGCATCGCCCTGCATGGCGGCTATATCCCGTTCGGCGCGACCTTCCTGACCTTCTCCGACTACAGCCGCAACGCGCTGCGCATGGCCGCGCTGATGAAGCTGCGTTCGATCTTCGTGTTCACCCACGATTCGATCGGGCTGGGCGAAGACGGCCCGACCCACCAGTCGGTCGAGCATGTGTCCTCGCTGCGCCTGATCCCGAACCTCGACAACTGGCGTCCCTGCGACACGGTCGAATCGGCGGTCGCCTGGGGCGCGGCGGTGCAGCGCAAGGACGGTCCGTCGACCCTGATCTTCTCGCGCCAGAACTTGCCGTACCAGGAGCGCAGCGCGGCCCAGATCGCCGACGTCGCGCGCGGCGGCTATGTGCTGCAGGACGCCGACAAGGCCCGGGCGATCCTGATCGCGACCGGTTCCGAAGTCGAGCTGGCGGTGGCGGCCGCCTCGGCGCTGGCCGCCGACGGCATCGCGGTGCGCGTGGTGTCGATGCCCTCGACCGACGTGTTCGACCGCCAGGATGCGGCCTACAAGGCCAGTGTTTTGACGCGCGGCATGCCGCGCGTCGCGATCGAGGCGGGCGTCGGCGATTTTTGGTATAAATACGTCGGTCTCGAGGGCGCCGTGGTGAGTATCGACACCTTCGGCGAATCGGCCCCGGCGCCGGCGCTGTTCAAGCACTTCGGGTTCACGGTCGAGAACGTGGTTGCCAAAGTCAAGACCGTGCTGGCGGCATAAGCGGTACGCGGCAGAAGCTTCTTTCTATTCATCAGGAGACCAGTATGACGATTAAAGTTGCAATCAACGGTTATGGCCGCATCGGCCGCAATGTGCTGCGCGCATTTTATGAAGGCGGCAAGAAGCACGACATCCAGATCGTCGCGATCAACGATCTCGGCGACGCCAAGTCGAATGCGCACCTGACCCGCCACGACACGGTGCACGGCAAGTTCCCGGGCACCGTGACGGTCGAGGGCGACAATATGATCGTGAATGGCGACAAGATCCGCGTGTTCGCGCAGCGCAACCCGGCCGAGATCCCCTGGGGCGAGTTGGGGGTCGACGTGGTGCTCGAGTGCACCGGCTTCTTCACCACCAAGGAAAAGGCCTCGGCCCACCTGAAGGGTGGCGCCAAGAAGGTCATCATCTCGGCGCCGGGCGGCAAGGATGTCGACGCGACCATCGTGTTCGGCGTCAACCACGGCGTGCTGAAGGCCAGCGACACGGTGATCTCGAACGCCTCCTGCACCACCAACTGTCTGGCGCCGCTGGCCAAGCCGCTCAATGACGCGATCGGCATCGAGACCGGCCTGATGACCACGGTGCACGCCTACACCAACGACCAGGTGCTGACCGACGTGATGCATGAAGACCTGCGCCGCGCGCGTTCGGCCACCATGAGCATGATCCCGGCCAAGACCGGCGCCGCGGCCGCGGTCGGGCTGGTGCTGCCCGAGCTGAATGGCAAGCTGGACGGTTTCGCGATCCGGGTGCCGGTGATCAACGTGTCGCTGGTCGACCTGTCCTTCATTGCCAAGCGCGACACCACGGTCGACGAAGTCAACGCGATCATGCAAAGCGCGTCGGAAGGCGCGATGAAAGGCATCCTGACCTACCAGACCGAGCCGCTGGTATCGATCGACTTCAACCACAACCCGGCCTCGTCGAATTTCGATTCGACGCTGACCAAGGTGGCGGGGCGGCTGGTGAAGGTCTCCTCGTGGTATGACAACGAGTGGGGCTTCTCGAACCGCATGCTGGACACCACCGTGGCGCTGATGCACGCCAAGTAAGCCATTCGCGCATCGAGAAAACGCCCTGCGGGGCGTTTTTTTTCGCCCGCCCCGCCCCAAGCGCAAGATGGGGTCACATCTGACATTCGTACATTTCGCTTATGAAATGTACGAATGTCAGACGTGACCCCAAGGGTGTTTGACGTGACCCCAAGGGTGTTTTTGCCTTGGGACGGGTGCGGACGGTCGGTGTGGCGCGTTGGCTGAGAAGGACGCATTGCTCGCCAAGAAACATGGGGTCACATCTGACATTCGTACATTTCATGAGCGAAATGTACGAATGTCAGATGTGCCCCCATGTTGTTGGACGAAAAAGAGCAGGTGTCGAGTTGTTACTCGCCGAAAATATGTTGCCAGAGAGCCCGCACTTGGGCGGTGTGGCGCTCGACCTGCGCCGGGTCGACCCGCGCATTGTCCTGGCCCTGCAGCCGCAACTGGTGCTGCAGCTTGCGCATCGCGCGGTAGGCGTCGCCCACCGCGCCGGCCAGCGCCGCATCGAGCAGGCCCAGCTCGCCGCACAGCCGCAGCAGGGCGATGTTGCCGACGTTGGCGGTCAGCGCCGGATAGCGCGCCGCATGCCGCAGCACCAGGTATTGCACGATGAATTCGATGTCGATCATGCCGCCCGCATCTTGCTTGAGGTCGAACAGCGGCGTGCGGTTCGGATAGGCGTCGTGCATCTTCTTGCGCATCTTGAGCACCTCGGCGCGCAGTTCGCCGGCCTGGGCTTCGCGCGCGCGCCGCAGCACCTTGCAGCGCTCGGCTTCGAAGCGCGCGCCGATCGCCGCGTCGCCCGCGCAGAAGCGGGCGCGGGTCAGCGCCTGGTGCTCCCACACCCAGGCCGAGCTGTCCTGGTAGCGCTCGAACGCGGCCACCGAGGACACCAGCATGCCGCTCGCGCCGTCCGGCCGCAGCGCGGTGTCGATGTCGAACAGGATGCCGGCCGAGGTGTGCGCCGTCATCCAGGTGATGAAGCGCTGCGCCAGCTTGGCGTAGTTGGCCGGCGCGTCCTGGTCGTCGTCGTCGAACAGGAAGATCACGTCGAGGTCGGAGATGTAGCCGAGTTCTTTGCCGC
>DASRXO010000532.1:0-7859 GCA_035654095.1 Telluria sp. | reverse complement strand
TCTTGATGTAGATGTTGGTGGCGATCAGGTGCGCCGGCTCGTTGGCGCTCGAGGTCACGCCTTCGACCACCGTGTGCACCGAGCTCATCAGGTTGTGGGTTTCGTGCAACTGGGACGGCCGGATCTGCAGGCCGCCGCGCTCGAGGATGGCTTCCCACGAGGCCTGGATCGCCGCATGGCCGAGCAGGCGCGGGCCGCCCGGATGGACGCAGACGATCTCTTCATCGTCGGCCCACAGCAGCATCAGCGCTTCGACGTCGGCGCGGTTCAGGGCGTCGTAGAAGGCCGCCTCGACTTCCGCCGCGCTGCCGTTCAGTTGTTTGCGGCGCCCCATCGCGATGCTTAATGGTGCGCCAGCACGGTGCCCGGTTTCAGCCGGTACTCGGTGCCGCAGTAGGGGCACTTGGCCAGGCCGTCGTGGCCGAAGTCGAGGAACACGCGCGGGTGCGAGGACCACAGCGGCATGGCCGGGTTCGGACAGTGGGCGGGCAGGTCCTTGCCGTCCAGTTCGACCACGGGCGTTTTCTTGTCGTTCATGTATTCTCCGTCAGGCTAAAAATCATCCAAACCACGATTTTAGCGGATTCGGGCGTATTGCCGAAATGATCGGTAAAATAGCACTCTGTCCGATACTTACGTGCGCTTCATGCCAGACCGTTCCGACCTCGCCGCATCGTCCGCCCGCAGCAATTGTGGCAGGAAAGCCACATGAACGCGCCGGACCCGGCGCCGAGCCAGGAATGCCGTCCCGACGACCATGACGCCGCCGCCTGGCGCGAAGGCTTCAACGCCGGCCTGCCGACCCTGTTCGGCATCGGCGCCTGGGGCATGGTGGTCGGCATCGCGATGGTCAAGACCGGCCTCACGGTGCCGCAGGCGATCGGCATGACCTTGCTGGCGTACGCCGGCTCGGCCCAGCTGGCGTCGCTGCCGCTGATCGCCGCCCACGCCCCGGTGTGGGTGATCTTCGCCACCGCGCTGGTGGTCAACCTGCGCTTCGTGATCTTTTCCGTCTTGCTTGCGCCCCATTTCGCCCACTTGCCGTGGCAGCAGCGCTTCGGCCTCGGCTACATCTCGGGCGACATGACGGTCGCCATGTTCCTGCAGCGCTTTCCGAGCGAACAGCCGGTGCCCGGCAAGCTGTCCTACCTGAAGGGCCTGATGTATCCCAACTGGTTCGCCTGGCAGGCCGGTTCGATCGCCGGCGTGTTCCTCGGCAGCGCCGTGCCGCCCGAATGGGGCCTGGGCTTTGCCGGCACCCTCGCCATCATTTGCATCATGGTGCCGCTGGTGGCCAACAGCGCCGCGCTGTGCGGCGTGCTGGTGGCCGGCGCCACCGCGGTGCTGGCCAACGACCTGCCATACAAGCTGGGCCTGCTGGCCGCGGTGCTGGTCGGCATGCTCGCCGCGATGGTGGTCGAGGAAACCCTGGAGAAGCGAAAGGTCAAGCATGTCTGATTGGGAAATCTGGGCCGTCATCGGCGCGCTGGCGGTCGCCACCGCCGCCACCCGCAGCTCGTTCTGGCTGGTCGGCCACCACATCACGATCCCCAAGCGGGTCCAGGAAATGCTGCGCTACGCGCCGGCCTGCGCGCTGGCCGCGATCATCGCGCCCGACATCCTGCTCAATGGGGCCGGGGAGTTGCAGGCCACGCTGTCGAACCCGAAACTGGTGGCCGGCGCGGCCGCCGCGGCGTTTTATGTGGTGCGCCGCAACATGCTGCAGACCATCGTGTTCGGCATGCTGATGTTCACCGCCTTGCGCCTCACCCACATCTTGTGACCCCGTCGTTCCCGCGCAGGCGGGAATTCATGCTGAGCGGGCGGCCCATAGGCGCTATAGATTCCCGCCTGCGCGGGAATGACGTGATGGCGGCGCGCGAATGACGTTTTGGTCTTGTGCATAAGGTAAAATAGCCATCTTTCACCAATCGACTTTTGAGTAGCCATGCACGCTGTTCTCAATTTCACCCGTTTGCAAGACCTGATCGATCGGGGGGCGCTGCGCGGCAAGCGCGTCTTCATCCGCGCCGACCTCAACGTGCCGCAAGACGACGCCGGCAACATCACCGAAGACACCCGCATCCGCGCCTCGGTGCCGGCGATCCGCGCCGCCGTCGAGGCCGGTGCCGCGGTGATGGTCACCTCGCACCTGGGCCGCCCGACCGAGGGCGAATTCAAGCCGGCAGACAGCCTCGCGCCGGTCGCCGTGCGCCTGGCCGAGCTGCTGGGCCAGCCGATCGAACTCAAGCGGGACTGGGTCGGCGGCGTCGACGTCCAGCCGGGCCAGGTCGTGCTGCTCGAGAACTGCCGCCTCAACAAGGGCGAAAAGAACAATGACGACGAGCTGGCCCGCAAGATGGCCAGGCTGTGCGACATCTACGTCAACGACGCCTTCGTCACCGCGCACCGCGCCGAGGCCACCACCCACGGCATCGCCAAGTACGCGCCGGTGGTCTGCGCCGGGCCCTTGCTGGCGGCCGAACTGGACGCGCTGGGCCAGGCCCTGGGCGCGCCCCGGCGGCCGCTGCTGGCCATCGTGGGCGGCTCCAAGGTCTCGAGCAAGCTCTCGATCCTGAAAACGCTGGCCGACAAGGTCGACCACCTGATCGTCGGCGGCGGCATCGCCAACACCTTCATGCGAGCGGCCGGCCTGAACATCGGCAAGTCGCTGGCCGAAGCCGAGCTGGTGGGCGAGGCCAAGGCCATCATCGACATGATGGCGGCGCGCGGCGCGCAGGTGCCGATTCCGGTCGACGTGGTGTGCGCCAAGGAATTCGCACCGAGCGCCGCGGCCACCGTCAAGGACGTCAAGGACGTCGCCGACGACGACCTGATCCTCGACATCGGCCCCCGCACCGCGGCGCTGCTGGCCGCGCAGATCGCGCAAGCCGGCACCATCGTCTGGAACGGTCCGGTCGGCGTGTTCGAATTCGACCAGTTTGGCGCGGGCACCCGCACGCTGGCGCTGGCGATCGCCCACTCCAAGGCGTTTTCGATCGCCGGCGGCGGCGATACGCTCGCGGCGATTGCAAAATACGACATTACCGATAAACTTGGCTATATCTCGACGGGTGGCGGCGCCTTCCTTGAGTTCCTCGAAGGGAAGACGCTGCCCGCTGTGGAAATCCTGTTGCAACGCAGTTCCTCCTAACCGCAGCGCAGCCTTCCCGCGGCGCTTCACCTTCAAGGATCCCTATGTATCGTGCCACCAAGATTGTCGCTACCATTGGTCCCGCCTCGTCCGATTTCGATGTCCTCGTGAGCATGATTCGCGCCGGCGTGGATGTCGTGCGCCTGAACTTCTCGCACGGCAAGGCGCAGGACCATATCGATCGCGCCAATCTGGTACGCCGCGCGGCAGCCGAGTGCGGGCGCGAGGTGGCGATCATGGCCGACATGCAGGGGCCGAAAATCCGGGTCGGCAAGTTCGAGGACGGCAAGGTGCTGCTCAAGAAGGACGACCAGTTCATCCTCGACGCCAAGTGGGGCGATGACGGCGAACTGGGCAACCTCGAGCGCGTCGGCCTCGACTACAAGGACTTGCCGCGCGACGTCAAGCCGGGCGACAAGCTGCTGCTCAACGACGGCCTGATCGTGCTGGTGGTCGAGCGCATCGCCGGCCACGAAATCCACACCACGGTCAAGGTCGGCGGCGAGCTGTCGAACAACAAGGGCATCAACCGCCAGGGCGGCGGCCTGACCGCGCCGGCCCTGACCGCCAAGGACATGGAAGACATCAAGACCGCGATGTCGTTCCAGGCCGACTACCTCGCGATCTCCTTCCCGAAAAACGCGACCGACATGGAAATGGCGCGCCAGCTGGCCAACATCGCCGGCGAGCCCTACCGCCACAAGCCGCTGCTGATCGCCAAGATCGAGCGCGCCGAAGCCATCCCCGCGCTGCAGGAAATCCTCGACGCCTCGGACGGCATCATGGTCGCGCGCGGCGACCTGGCGATCGAAGTGGGCACCGCCGCCGTGCCGGCGCTGCAAAAGCGCATGATCCGCATGGCGCGCGACTCGAACAAGCTGGCCATCACCGCGACCCAGATGATGGAGTCGATGATCGTCAACGCGGTGCCGACCCGGGCCGAAGTGTCGGACGTGGCGAATGCCGTGCTCGACGGCACCGACGCCGTGATGACCTCGGCCGAAACCGCTTCCGGCAAGTACCCGATCGAAACCGTCGAAATGATGGCCGCGATTTGCGTGGAGGCCGAGCAATCCGAATACAACAAGCTGGATGCCGATTTCCTGAACGTGCGCTTCACCCGCATCGACCAGTCGATCGCCTACGGCGCCCTGTTCACGGCCCACCATCTGCGCGTGAAGGCGATCGTGGCGCTGACCGAGTCCGGCTCGACCGCGCTGTGGATGAGCCGCCACAGCATCGACACGCCGATCTATGCGCTCACGCCGAGCGTCACCACCCAGCGCAAGGTCGCGCTGTACCGCAACGTGCGCGCCTACCACCTGTTGCAGGCGGGCGACAGCGCTGCCGTGCGCAAGCAGGCCGAGGACTTGATGGTGGCCCAGGGCATCGTCAAGAAGGGCGACATGATCGTCGTTTGCTGGGGCGAGCCGATGGGCCAGGTCGGCGGCACCAATGCACTGAAGATCGTGCGCGTCGGGGAATTCGACTAACCAACCGGTTTTTTATTTTGGAGGTGCAGCAGGGAATTCGCGGGGCATCGCCCCGTGCCTGCGAAACGGACTAGCCGTGCACGGCTAGTCTCCTTAGCGACCTAACCAGTTTCTTATTGTTTGGAGTACTACCATGTCCCTCGTCTCTATGCGTCAACTGCTGGACCACGCCGCCGAACACGGCTATGGCCTGCCTGCGTTTAACGTCAACAACCTCGAACAGGTACAGGCGATCATGGCCGCCGCCGATGCGGTCGGCGCGCCGGTCATCATGCAGGCCTCGGCCGGCGCCCGCAAGTACGCCGGCGAGGCCTTCCTGCGCCACCTGATCGACGCCGCGGTCGAAGCCTATCCGCACATCCCGCTGGTGATGCACCAGGACCACGGCCAGTCGCCGGCCGTGTGCATGACCGCGATCCGCTCCGGCTTCACCTCGGTGATGATGGACGGTTCGCTCGAAGCGGACGGCAAGAGCGTCGCTTCCTATGACTACAACGTCGACGTCTCGCGCGAAGTGGTCAAGTTCGCGCACTCGATCGGCGTGACGGTGGAGGCCGAACTGGGTGTGCTCGGTTCGCTCGAAACCATGAAGGGCGACAAGGAAGACGGCCACGGCGCGGAAGGCACCATGACCCGCGAGCAGCTGCTGACCGACGTCGCGCAAGCCGCCGACTTCGTCGCGCGCACCCAATGCGACGCGCTGGCGATCGCGATCGGCACTTCGCACGGCGCCTACAAGTTCACCCGCAAGCCGACCGGCGACATCCTGGCCATCGACCGCATCAAGGAAATCCACGCGCGCATCCCGAACACCCACCTGGTGATGCACGGCTCCTCGTCGGTGCCGCAAGACCTGCTGGCCATCATCCGCGAGTTCGGCGGCGACATGAAGGAAACCTATGGCGTGCCGGTCGAAGAGATCCAGGAAGGCATCCGCCATGGCGTGCGCAAGATCAACATCGACACCGACATCCGCCTCGCGATGACGGCGGCGGTGCGCAAGTACCTGTTCGAGAACCCGTCCAAGTTCGACCCGCGCGACTTCCTCAAGCCGGCGCGCGAAGCGGCGACGCTGATCTGCAAGGCGCGTTTCCAGGCCTTCGGCTGCGAAGGCCAGGCCTCTAAGATCAAGCCGATCCCGCTCGACAAGATGGCCGAGCGCTACGCCAAGGGCGAGCTGTCCCAGATCGTCAAGTAAAATACGGCCTTCGTCACGATTTCGACCAGGCTGCGCGCAGCCTGACTCCCACTGCCGGCGGCCAGCCCGCCGGCAACGTTTTTCCGGTACTCCTCACTATGAACAGCCTCTACCAATCCACGATCGCCTCCCTGCCGCTGCTTGGCCGCGGCAAGGTGCGCGACAACTACGCCGTGGGCGACGACAAGATCCTGATCGTCACCACCGACCGCCTGTCGGCGTTCGACGTTGTCATGAACGAACCCATCCCCGGCAAGGGCATGGTCCTGAACCAGATGACCGATTTCTGGTTCGACAAACTCGGCCACATCGTGCCGAACCACCTGACCGGCGTGGCGCCGGAAAGCGTGGTCGCGCCCGAAGAAGCCGACCAGGTGCGCGGCCGCGCCGTGGTCGCCAAGCGGCTCGAGCCGATCATGGTCGAAGCGGTGGTGCGCGGCTATATCATCGGTTCCGGCTGGAAGGACTACCAGGACAGCGGTGCGATCTGCGGCATCGCCCTGCCGCCCGGCCTGCGCCAGGCCGACAAGCTGCCTGAGCCGATCTTCACGCCGGCCGCCAAGGCCGACCTCGGCGAGCACGACGAGAACATCAGCTTCGCCGACATGGAGCGCCGCATCGGCAGCGAACTGGCCGCCACCATCCGCGCCATCAGCATCGCGCTGTACAGCGCCGCCGCCGACTACGCCGCCACCCGCGGCATCATCATCGCCGACACCAAATTCGAGTTCGGCCTCGACGCCCACGGTGTGCTGCACCTGATGGACGAAGTGCTGACCGCCGATTCCTCGCGCTTCTGGCCGGCCGACTCCTACCAGCCGGGCATCTCGCCGCCCTCGTTCGACAAGCAGTTCGTGCGCGACTACCTGGAGACGCTGACCTGGAACAAGACCGCGCCGGCGCCGCACCTGCCGGCCGAGGTCGTCGCCAAGACCCAGGCCAAGTATTTCGAGGCGATCGAACGGCTCACCGGCAGCAAGCTCGAGGCCTGATATGGACCAACATGCGAAACCGCTGGTCGGCGTGGTCATGGGGTCTTCGTCCGACTGGGACGTGATGCGGCACGCCGTCGCCATGCTCGAGCAATTCGGCATCGCCCATGAAGCGCAGGTGATCTCCGCGCACCGCATGCCGGACGAGATGTTCGCCTACGCCGCCAGCGCCCGCGCGCGCGGCCTGCGCGCGATCATCGCCGGCGCCGGCGGCGCGGCCCACTTGCCGGGCATGATCGCCGCCAAGACCATCGTGCCGGTGCTGGGCGTGCCGGTGCCGTCCAAATACCTGCGCGGCGAAGACTCGCTGCTGTCGATCGTCCAGATGCCCAAGGGCGTGCCGGTCGCCACCTTCGCGATCGGCGAAGCGGGCGCCGCCAACGCCGCCCTGACCGCGGTGGCGATGTTGGCCGCGACCGACGACGCGCTCGCGCACAAGCTGGAAGCGTTTCGCGCCCAGCAGAGCGCGGCCGCCAAAGCCATGACCCTGCCTCCCGTATGAGCAATCAGCAGCAACTTCCTTTTCTGCCGCAAGCGCAGCCGCCGACCTGGCTGGGCGTGATGGGCGGCGGCCAGCTGGGCCGCATGTTCGCCCACGCCGCCCAAGCCATGGGCTACCAGGTGGCCGTGCTGGAACCGGCCGCCGATTGTCCGGCCGGCCAGGTGGCCGAGCATCTTTTGACGGCCGGCTATACCGACCCGGCGGCGCTGGCCGCGCTGGGCGCGCAGTGCGCCGCGGTCACCACCGAATTCGAAAACGTGCCGGCCGACAGCCTGGCGCTGCTGGCGCAACACAGCTTCGTCGCCCCTTCCGCCGCCTGCGTCTCGGTGGCCCAGGACCGCATCGCCGAGAAGCGTTTCTTCGTCGATTGCGCGGCCGCGTCCGGCGTGATGCCGGCGCCGCACCAGGTGATCGCGTCGGACGGCGATATCGCGGCGATTCCCGATGCGCTGCTGCCGGGCATCCTCAAGACCGTGCGCATGGGCTACGACGGCAAGGGCCAGGTGCGGGTGCGCACGCG
>DASRXO010000531.1:0-6489 GCA_035654095.1 Telluria sp. | reverse complement strand
CCGCGTTGACCGCGTAAATTCTGCACCGTACGATGCGTCGTTTTCCCCAATGGGGAGAACGACGGGCAACTACGCGTGAATCTCGGGGCTGCCGGGCATCGAGTCCAGCGCATCGCTGCGACGCAGCCATTTGCCCAGGCTGTCCATATTGCGCACCAGGATTTCCGGCCCCTCGATAAAGCCCACCTGCTCCAGGTTACCGGCGTCGCAACTGAGCTTGTTGACGGTCGGCGAGCGCTTGACCATCCGGTCGTAGGCCTTGAACACCTTGCTCTCCCACTTGAACAGGGCGGAGTCGTTGAACTTGTTGTTCTCGAAGTAGACCGTGACCGAGCCGTCGGGGTTGCCGAAGCCGACCATGCCGGAGCCGTTCTTCAAGACCTCGCGCACCGCTTCCTCGGCGTCGGGCTGCGGCACGAAGACTGCGGCGCGGCCGCCCGGATTCGGGCGGTCCATGGGGGTATCCCTGCCAAACGTTGCCATTTTTATGTGTCCGGAGTGAGGTTGGAATGAAGTTTCAGGAAACAATGTAAAGAAACGCAATGGCGGTGTCCAGCAAAACCGTGAGCGGGCGGAATTCTGCCGGCCTCCGATTGCCGGGAAGGACGGTTTGCGCTATAATTCGGAGGTTTAGCCATTCATACCCATACCGTAGCGACTACCCACCCATCCCTCATTCAAAATGATCACCGCACCCGGGAGCACATGGCCCGCGGTCCGTGGTGTTCGGTCTGACGTGGCGCAGCTACGGTAACTTTATCAGGAGTTACCCTTGCCGCCATTTTTTTCTGGCCCAGCCGTTCCAGCCATCCTGGCGCTCGCAGACGGGACAATTTTCAAAGGCTTTTCGATCGGCGCCGCCGGCCATACCACCGGCGAAGTGGTGTTCAACACCGCCATGACCGGCTATCAGGAAATCCTCACCGATCCCAGTTACTCGCGCCAGATCGTGACGCTGACCTATCCGCACATCGGCAACACCGGCGTCAACACTGAAGACGTCGAGGCAGGCAAAATCCACGCCGCAGGCTTGATCATCCGCGACCTGCCGCTGCTGGCGTCGAATTTCCGCTCGTCCCAATCGCTGTCGGATTACCTGAAGGCCGAGAACATCGTCGCCATCGCCGGCATCGACACCCGCAAGCTGACCCGCATCCTGCGCGAAAAAGGCGCACAGGGCGGCGCGATCCTGGTCGGCAACCTCGGCAACGAGCCGGCCCCGGCCCAGGCGCTCGAGCTGGCGCGTTCCTTCCCCGGCCTGGCCGGCATGGACCTGGCCAAGGTGGTCTCGACCACCACCGCCTACGAATTCACCGACACCGAATGGACCTTGGGGCAGGGCTACGGCAAGCTGACCGATCCAAAGTTCCACGTGGTCGCCTTCGACTACGGCGTCAAGCGCAACATCCTGCGCATGCTGACCGCGCGCGGCTGCAAGGTGACGGTGCTGCCGGCCCAGTCGAGCGCGGCCGACGCGCTGGCGCTGAACCCGGACGGCATCTTCCTGGCCAACGGCCCCGGCGACCCGGAACCCTGCGACTACGCGATCGCCGCCACCAGGGAACTGATCGAACGCGGCATCCCGACCTTCGGCATCTGCCTCGGCCACCAGATCATGGGCCTGGCCTCGGGCGCCAAGACGCTGAAGATGAAGTTCGGCCACCACGGCGCCAACCATCCGGTGCAGGACCTCGATTCGAAGCACGTGATGATCACCTCGCAGAACCACGGCTTCGCGGTCGACGCCGCGACCCTGCCGGCCAACTGCCGCGTGACCCACGTCTCCTTGTTCGACGGCTCGCTGCAGGGCTTCGCCCGCACCGACAAGCCGGCCTTCTGCTTCCAGGGCCACCCGGAAGCCTCGCCCGGCCCGACCGACGTAGCCTACCTGTTTGACCGCTTCATCAGCTTGATGCAAGCCGCGGAGAAAAATTAAATGCCAAAACGTAGTGACATCAAAAGCATCCTGATTATTGGCGCCGGCCCGATCATCATCGGCCAGGCGTGCGAGTTCGACTATTCCGGCGCCCAGGCCTGCAAGGCGCTGCGCGAAGAGGGCTACAAGGTCATCCTCGTCAACAGCAACCCGGCCACCATCATGACCGACCCCGAGATGGCGGACGTGACCTACATCGAGCCGATCACCTGGAAGGTCGTCGAGCGCATCATCGCCAAGGAGCGCCCGGACGCGATCCTGCCGACCATGGGCGGCCAGACCGCGCTCAATTGCGCGCTGGACCTGCACAATAACGGCGTGCTGAAACAATACGACGTGGAGCTGATCGGCGCCTCGCCCGAAGCGATCGACAAGGCCGAGGACCGCTCCAAGTTCAAGCAGGCGATGACCAAGATCGGCCTCGGCTCGGCGCGTTCCGGCGTGGCCCATTCGATCGAAGAATCGTGGGCGGTGCAGCGCGAACTAGGCTTCCCGACCATCATCCGTCCCTCGTTCACGATGGGCGGCACCGGCGGCGGCATCGCCTACAACGAAGAAGAATTCGAGACCATCTGCAAGCGCGGCCTGGAAGCCTCGCCGACCACCGAGCTGCTGATCGAAGAGTCCCTCATCGGCTGGAAAGAGTACGAGATGGAAGTGGTGCGCGACAAGGCGGACAACTGCATCATCATCTGCTCGATCGAAAACCTCGATCCGATGGGCGTGCACACCGGCGACTCGATCACCGTGGCGCCGGCGCAAACGCTGACCGACAAGGAATACCAGATCATGCGCAACGCCTCGCTGGCGGTGCTGCGCGAGATCGGCGTCGACACCGGCGGCTCCAACGTGCAGTTCGCGATCAACCCGGCGGACGGCCGCATGATCGTGATCGAGATGAACCCGCGCGTGTCGCGTTCGTCCGCGCTGGCGTCGAAGGCGACCGGCTTCCCGATCGCGAAGATCGCCGCCAAGCTGGCGGTCGGCTTCACGCTCGACGAACTGCGCAACGAGATCACCGGCGGCCAGACCCCGGCCTCGTTCGAGCCGTCGATCGATTACGTGGTGGTCAAGATCCCGCGCTTCACTTTCGAAAAATTCCCCGCCGCCGACCAGCACCTGACCACCCAGATGAAATCGGTGGGCGAGGTGATGGCGATCGGCCGCACCTTCCAGGAGTCGTTCCAGAAGGCGCTGCGCGGCCTCGAAGTCGGGGTCGATGGCCTCAACGAAAAGACCCGCGACCGCGAGAAGATCGAGGAAGAACTGGGCGAGCCCGGCCCCGAGCGCATCTGGTACGTGGGCGACGCCTTCGCCCAGGGCTTCACGCTGGAGGAGGTGCATCAGCTGACCCACATCGACCCGTGGTTCCTGGTGCAGATCAAGGAGATCGTCGACATCGAATTGTGGCTCGACACCCAGAAGCTCGACGCGCTCGACAAGCCGCTGCTGTACAAGCTCAAACAGAAGGGCTTCTCGGACCGCCGCCTGGCCTTCCTGCTGCAGACCACGCCGACCGCGGTGCGCGAGTACCGCCACGCGATGAACATCCGTCCGGTCTACAAGCGGGTCGACACCTGCGCCGCCGAATTCGCGACCAACACCGCCTACATGTACTCGACCTACGACGAGGAATGCGAGTCGAACCCGAGCGACAAGAAGAAGATCATGGTGCTGGGCGGCGGACCTAACCGCATCGGCCAGGGCATCGAGTTCGACTACTGCTGCGTGCACGCTGCGCTCGCGCTACGCGAGGACGGTTACGAGACGATCATGGTCAACTGTAATCCGGAGACCGTGTCGACCGATTACGACACCTCCGACCGCCTGTACTTCGAATCGCTGACGCTGGAAGACGTGCTCGAAATCGTCGCCCTCGAAAAGCCGGTGGGCGTGATCGTGCAGTACGGCGGCCAGACCCCGCTCAAGCTCGCGCTCGACCTCGAAGCGAACGGCGTGCCGATCATCGGCACCTCGCCCGACATGATCGACGCGGCCGAAGACCGCGAGCGCTTCCAGAAACTGCTGCACACCCTGGGCCTGCGCCAGCCGCCGAACCGCACCGCGCGCACCGAGGAAGACGCGCTGCGCCTGGCGCAGGAGATCGGCTACCCGCTGGTGGTGCGCCCATCGTATGTGCTGGGCGGGCGCGCGATGGAAATCGTGCACGACCAGCGCGACCTCGAGCGCTACATGCGCGAAGCGGTCAAGGTCTCGCACGATTCGCCGGTGCTGCTGGACCGCTTCCTGAACGACGCGATCGAAGTCGACGTCGATTGCATCTCGGACGGCGAGACCACCTTCATCGGCGGCGTGATGGAGCACATCGAACAGGCCGGCGTGCACTCGGGCGATTCGGCCTGCTCGCTGCCGCCATACTCGCTCAGCGCGGACACCATCGCTGAACTCAAGCGCCAGACTTCGCTGATGGCCAAGGGCCTGAACGTGGTCGGCCTGATGAACGTGCAGTTCGCGATCCAGCAGCAGGAAGTCAACGGCAAGCTGCAGGACACCGTGTTCGTGCTCGAAGTGAACCCGCGCGCCTCGCGCACCGTGCCTTTCGTGTCGAAGGCCACCGGCCTGCAGCTGGCCAAGATCGCGGCGCGCTGCATGGTCGGCCAGACCCTCGCGCAGCAGGGCATCACAAAAGAGGTGGTGCCGCCGTTCTTCAGCGTCAAGGAGGCGGTGTTCCCGTTCGTGAAATTCCCAGGCGTCGACACCATCCTCGGACCGGAGATGAAGTCGACCGGCGAGGTGATGGGCGTGGGCATGACCTTCGGCGAAGCCTTCGTCAAATCGCAGCTGGGCGCCGGCGTCAAGCTGCCGGAGTCGGGCAAGGTGTTCCTGTCGGTGAAGGCGTCGGACAAGCCGCGCACCGTGCAGGTGGCGCGCGACCTGGTCGACATCGGCTTCCAGCTGGTGGCGACCAAGGGCACGGCGGCGGTGATCGCGGCGGCCGGCATTCCGGTCACGCCGGTCAACAAGGTGATCGAGGGCCGCCCGCATATCGTCGACATGATCAAGAACCACGAGATCTCGCTGGTCGTCAATACGGTCGAAGAGAAGCGCAGCGCCATCGTCGACTCGCGCGCGATCCGGATTTCGGCGCTGGCCGCGCGGGTCGTGACTTACACGACCATCGCGGGTGCCGAGGCGGCGGTCGAAGGCATGCGCCATCTCGACGAGTTGCGTGTGTACGATTTACAAGGCCTGCATAAAACCTTAAACTAGGCGGCAAGCAGTACCCTTAACCACAGAGCTCGCGCGGCTGGCGTCGCGCGCCTCTGTGGTTTTCACTTCAAAAAGCAGACAATATGAATTCAACAGTTCCACTTACCAAATACGGCGCCGAGCTCCTCAAGGACGAACTGCACCAGTTGAAGACCAAGGAACGCCGCATCGTGATCGATGCGATCGCCGAGGCGCGCTCGCACGGCGACCTGTCGGAGAACGCCGAATATGACGCCGCCAAGGAACGCCAGGCCTTCGTCGAAGGCCGCATCGCGGAACTCGAAGGCAAGCTGGGCGCCGCCCAGATCATCGACCCGGCCACGCTGGATGCCGAAGGGCGCGTGGTGTTCGCCTCGACCGTCGACCTCGAAGACCTCGAGAACGGCCAGAAGGTGACCTACCAGATCGTCGGCCTCGACGAAGCGGACCTGAAGCTGAGCAAGGTCTCGGTCACTTCGCCGATCGCGCGCGCCCTGATCGGCAAGTATGCCGGCGACGTGGTGGAAGTGCAGGCGCCGTCCGGCCCGCGCGAATACGAGATCCTCGAAGTCAAATACATCTGATGCTGCTGACCCGCGTGCGGCTGCTGGTGGCGACCCTGTGGGCGGGTAGCCTGTGGACGGTCGGCTATCTAATTGCGCCGACCTTGTTCGCGACCCTGTTCGACCGGGTGCTGGCCGGGACTGTGGCGGCCAGCATGTTCCGCAGCGAGGCCTGGCTGTCGATTGCCTGCGCGCTGGCCATGCTGGTGCTGCTGATGCTGGCCAAGGAGCTGGACGCGAAACGGCGCCGCCTGCTGGTGGTGCTGGTGGTGGCGATGCTGGTGGGTACGCTGGTGGTACACTTTGGCCTGCAGCCGCTGATGGCGGAACTGCGCACCGGGCCGGTGATGGAGCCGGCCGTGCGGACGCGCTTCGGCATCCTGCACGGTGTTTCGAGTGTGATCTACCTGGTGCAAAGCGTGCTGGCGGGCGTGCTGATAATCAAAAACGCCTGATCGGTCGTTCCCGCGCAGGCGGGAACCTATAGCGCTTCAGCTTCGTGGCAACGCATGCACGCTATGGGTTCCCGCCTGCGCGGGAACGACCTTACTGCGCGGCGTTATTTACCGAGCGCGCTTTTCTTCGGGCTCGACTGGCGCGCCTTGGCGCGTTTGATGGTGCCGCCTTCGGTGACCCGCTCATTTCCCTTGATCATGACCTTGGTGACGCTCGGCCGCTTGGTGCCGCTGGCGCTGGCCTTGACGATCGTGACTTCGCGCATGCCCTTGCCGCGCGTCGGGCTGGAGGTCTTGACCACTTCCTTCTTGGGCCGGTAAATCA
>DASRXO010000530.1:0-3248 GCA_035654095.1 Telluria sp. | reverse complement strand
GGGATGGTGGGTGACCACCACCTTGGTGCGGCCGTCCAGGCCGGCGAGCCGGCCACGCAGGGCGGCGATCTGCTCGCGGTTGATGCGGCCGTCCTTGAACGTCAGCGAGCGCGCCGTATTCACGCCCAGCACCGCGATTTCCTCGTCCTTGTAGACCGGCGCGAGATCGTCGGTGATGTAGCGCCGGTAGCGCTCGAGCGGCTGCAGGAAGCGCCGGAACACGTTGTACAGCGAGATATCGTGATTGCCCGGCACGATGATCTGCGGCCCCGGCAAGGTGTCGAGCCAGGCGCGCGCCGCCTCGAACTGCGCACTCCTGGCGCGCTGGGTCAGGTCGCCCGAGACCACCACCAGGTCCGGCGCCAGGCGGCGCACCAGCTCGCGCAGCGGATCGAGCAGCAGCGCATCGACGCGGCCGAAATGCAGGTCGGACAAATGGACGAGTGTACGCATGGCTGCTCCTCAGCGCGGCACGATGACCGTCAGCGCTCCCTTGCGGATGCGGTAACGCAATGGCGTCAACATTACCGTGACTTCGCCATCGGTGGCCACACGCATGCGCTTGTGGCGGGTGTCGATCTCCATCGCTTGGGCCGGCAGCACGTCGAAATCGCGCTCCTGCGCCAGCCGGCCCCATAGCGCGCGCCACGCCAGCCGGATCAGCCCGAGGCGGCCGGGACGCTGCGCCACGTACAGGCTGAGCACGCCGGCGTCGAGCCGCGCGCGCGCGCCGATGCTGAAGCCCTGCATCGTGTATTCATTGTTGCCGATGAAAACGAAAGGCGTGCGGCGCGCGATCTGCTCGCCGTCCACCGACAGCCGCACGCTGAGGAAGGGATAGCGCCGCAGCGCCGCCACGCTGGCCCAGCAGGCCGCCAGCCACTTGCCGCGGCCGAGGCGGCGCTGCTGCTTCTCGCGGTCGCGCACCATGTCCGGGTACAGGCCGAGGCTGGAGTTGTTGAGGAAGATGCGGCCGTTGACCTCGCCCACATCGACTTGCCGCCGGCGGCCCTGGGCCACGTTGCGGATGGCCGCGTCGAGCGCGAGCGGGATGCCGAGATCCTTGGCGAAATGGTTGAGCGTGCCCATCGGCAGCACGCCGAACGCGACGCCGCTGCCGGCCATCACCGAGGCCACGGCGTTGACGGTGCCGTCGCCGCCGCCCGCCACCACCACCTGCTTGCGCCCGGCCAGCGCCTGGCGCGCCGCGGCGATCATCTCCTCGCCGTTCCTGACCAGCGTGAGCTCGGCGTCGATCCCGGCCGCGCCGAAGCTGGCGCGCAGATCGCGCGCGGCCTGCTGGTCGTGGCCGCTGCCGGCGCCGCCGTTGACGATCACCGCCGCCGCGATCATTGCTCGGGCCGCGCCGCGTGGCGCCGGCGCAGGGTCGAGATCGCGGTGATGCAGATCGCCAGCCAGGTCACGCCCTCGGCGATCGCCGCCAGCACGTCGCTCAGGAAGTGCGCGCCCAGATAGATGCGGCTAAGCCCGACCAGCGCCACCATCGCACAGGCGCCGGCGACCGCCGCGGCGCGCAGGCGCCAACTGCGCTGCACCACCAAGTAGCACGCCAGCACGCCGTACAACACGGTGGCGCCCGCCGTGTGCCCGCTCGGAAAGCTGTAGGTCGACAGCGTCACCAACGGATCGTGCAACGACGGCCGCGTACGCTGGAAAACATCCTTGAGCAGCACGTTCAACAGCATCCCGCCGGGCACGCTCACGATCACCGCCAGCAGCCAGTGGCGCGCGCGCTTCACGTAGAAATAGGCCGCCAGCAGCAGCGCCATCAGGCTCACGCCCAGCGTGTCGTGCCAGTTGGTGATGAACCGCATGGCGCGCGTGACGGCCGGCGTGGCGTGCGCGCGGAACCACTGCGCGATGTGCAGGTCGAGCACGGTGATGCGGTCGGCCGTGACCACATCCTCGGCGAGGCCGGCGAACACGGCGGCCGCCAGCACCAGCAGCAGCACACCGGCGGTCAGGTGCAGGCCGAAGGCGCCCTCGGGCGACAGGCGGGCTGCCACAAATTTGCGCATCGTCGATGTCATTGGCGAAAAAGCCACACAATAAAAATTTACTGGTTATTCGTACAGTAACTGTGGATTTGTACAGTAGTTGTGATATTCTGCAATCTCTTGATCAACGCAACTCCCACAAAGGACTTTGTCATGACCACCTTGAACAGCACTTTCGGCATGGAATACGCTCCCACCCCTTTCCTGATGCGCTTCGGCCGCCGCGAGGTGTTGGTGACCCGCGACTTCCGCAAGCGCTACTACCCGGTCAACCCGCTGATCGAATGCGATACCGGCGTCGAGCCTGGCCATGTCGAGGTGCTGCTGATGCGCCGCTGGCTGTTGATCCTCTCCAAAGCCCACTAAAAATCGCATATCCAAAGCTGATTTAATTCGTTTTCTTTCGTACGGCCGGGACGTAACCTGCAACTTCCCGTACCTACTGTCGAGAGAAAACCACAATGCTGCTCAAAAAAATAAGCCAGTCCCTGCTTGCGCTCGTGCTTGTGGCCCAGGCCGCTTCGGCAGCCAACATCAGCTTGCTCAATGTGTCCTACGATCCGACGCGCGAGTTGTACCAGGACTTCAACGCGGCTTTCGCCAAGCAGTGGAAGGCCAAGACCGGCGACAACGTCACGGTCAAGCAATCGCACGGCGGTTCGGGCAAGCAGGCGCGCGCCGTGATCGACGGTCTCGACGCGGACGTCGTCACGCTCGCGCTTGCCTATGATATCGATGCTATCAGCGAACGCGGCCTGCTCGCGCACGACTGGCAAAAGCGCTTGCAGCATAACAGTTCGCCCTACACCTCGACCATCGTGTTCCTGGTCCGCAAGGGCAACCCGAAGCACATCAAGGACTGGGGCGACCTCGTCAAGCCGGGCATTTCCGTGATCACGCCGAACCCGAAGACCTCGGGCGGCGCGCGCTGGAACCACCTCGCGGCCTGGGGCTATGCGCTGAAACAGCCGGGCGGCACCGAGGCGAGCGCGAAGGAATTCATCGGCAAGCTGTACAAGAACGTGCCGGTGCTCGACTCCGGCGCGCGCGGCGCCACCACCACCTTCGTCGAGCGCGGCATCGGCGACGTGCTGCTGGCGTGGGAAAACGAAGCCCTGCTGGCGATCAAGGAACTCGGCCCGGACAAGGTTGAAATCGTGGCGCCGTCGGTGAGCATCCTGGCCGAACCGCCGGTGTCGGTGGTCGACAAGGTGGTCGACAAGCGCGGCA
>DASRXO010000529.1:0-10014 GCA_035654095.1 Telluria sp. | reverse complement strand
CTCACCGCGGCCGACGGCAGCATCAGCTTCCGCGGTTTCGCCGGCCGCGACAGCGTGGGCATGGTGGCCATCCTCGCGATCCGCAGCGACCAGGCCGGCAAGCTGTGGCTGAGCACGGCCTCCGGCCTGCTGCGGCTCGATCCCGACAGCGGCGCGGTGGCCCGCTTCCGCACCTCGGACGGCCTGTCGGAAGGCTTTGCGGTGGGTGCCGCCTATGCCGCGCCGGACGGCACCCTCTACTTCAGCGGCGTGAAGGGCATGACCGGCGTGCATCCGGACGCGGTGCGCAGCGTGTCGGAAGCGCCGAAAGTGGCGATCACCGACATCAGCGTGTTCAACCATTCGCTGGCCGAGGGCAAGCCCGGCAACGTCAAGCTCAGCGGCACGGTGACCGCGCCCAGGGAGCTGGTGCTGTCGGTCCAGGACTCGGTGTTCTCGTTCGAATTCTCGACCTTGCACTACGCCGATCCGGGCCGCGACAACTATGCCTACCGGCTCAAGGGCTTCGACCGCGACTGGGTGGTTGCCGATGCGGTGCACCGCAGCGCGACCTACACCAACCTCGACCACGGCACCTACGTGTTCGAGGTCAAGGGCAGCAACGAGCAAGGGCTGTGGAACGACACGCCGACCACGCTGACGGTGCGCATCCTGCCGCCGTTCTGGCACAACTGGTGGTTCCGCGTGATGGCCGCGACGCTGACGGTCGGCCTGCTGGCCGGCGCCTACCGGTTCCGGGTGCGCAGCCTGACGCGCCGCCAGGCCGAGCTGCAGGCCCTGATCGCCGCGCGCACCGTCGAGCTGGAAGCGAGCAACGCCAAGCTGGCCACGCTGTCGAGCACCGACGGGCTGACCGGCATCACCAACCGCCGCGGCTTCGACGACGCGCTGGCCAGGGAATGGCGGCGCGCCAAGCGCAACGGCTACTCGCTGGCGCTGGCGATGCTCGACGTCGACCACTTCAAGAGCTACAACGACCGCTACGGCCACCAGGCCGGCGACCAGTGCCTGCGCACGGTGGCCGGGCTGATCGAAGCGTATGCACGGCGCACCAGCGACCTGGTGGCGCGCTACGGCGGCGAGGAATTCGCGCTGCTGGCGCCGGCCACCGACGCCGCGGCCGCGCTCGAGATCGCGCGCGGCATCTGCGAGCAACTGCAGGCGCTGGCGCTGCCGCATGCGGGCTCGCCGTATGGCGTGATCACGATCAGCATCGGGGTGGCGGCGCTGCTGCCGGGCGAGGACAACGACAGCGGGATGCTGGTGCAGCAGGCCGACCAGGCGCTGTACCGCGCCAAGCAGGAAGGCCGCAACCGCGCCACGCTGCCGGTGGTGGCCGACATCGCCCAGCAGGAGACGTACTAGCGAAACAGGCGTCAGAGCGAAACCGGGGTCAGAGTTTTTTTTCGTCGGGTTTATCGACGAAAATTACTCTGACCCCGCTTTCGCGGACCGAAGTCAGCGGCAGTCGCGATGCAGCTGTCCCGGACTCCGAACCGCGAAAGCGGGGTCAGAGTAATTTTCGTCATGAACCCGACGAAAAAAAACTCTGACCCCGGTTTCGCTACGCCGCTAGCGCTTCCAACCCTGCTGCATGGCAGCCTGTTCGGCGTTGGCGTCCAGCGCCTGGCCGGAGATGCGCTGGTCGATCGCGTCGAGCACCGCGGCCGGCAGGTCGGCGCCCGCCTGACGGTAGGCGCCGCCCGCACCGGCCGCGCTCTCGCTCATCACCGGGATTTTCCAGTCGGATCCAGTGCGGCAGGCCAGCCCGGCCGCCGCGCCCAGCGTAAAGCTGCGGCAGTAAGCGCCATCCCTGGCCATGAAACTGACGCCGATCCGGACCGGCGCATCGGTCGCCTGCGCGCTCGCCAGCTGCTGCGACAAGGCCAGCGCCAGCTTGCCTTGCGCCAGCAGCACGCCATCCTTGCTCGCCACGCTGGCCAGCTCCCGCTCGCCCTGCACGCCCTTCAGGCCGAACACCCCGGCCAGCACCCCGAGCGCCAGCGTGGCGCCGATCGCGCCCCACTCGGGCCACGACCAGCGGCGCCGCGCCAGCGCTTCGCGGCGCGCGGCGCGCACCGCGTCCAGCCGCACCACCTTGGCCGGCTGCGCAGCCTCCTGTAAATGCGGCGGCACCGGCTCGTTGAGCGTGTGGGAAAACGCGCCGAACACTTTCGAACGCAAAGCCTTGTGACGTGCAACCTTGGCCGCCACCGCGGGATCCTGGCGCATCGCCTGCTCGACCAGGCGGCGCGTCGATTCGTCCAGCTCGCCGTCGGCGAAGGCCATCAGGGTTTCATCGGAGAAGCTCATGATACGGTCCTCGTTTGATCGGATAATAATCCTTGCAGCGCCGCGCGCACAAAACGGCGCAGGCGCAGGACTTTCTTCCCTGCTTTCGTTCGTTTATTCATCAAGAAGTTCCGATTGACTATATTAGCATCCGACCATGAAGCCATCGCGCACCCGACTCCGGCGTGCCGCGTCGTCCTCGCGAAAGCGGGGACCCATACGCGGCGGGCGCCAAGCCCGGGAATGACAGCGTGGGTACTAGGAGGTGATCATCCCGTGCTCATCGAGCAAATCGTGCAGCAGCTCGAGCCGGATCAGCGGATTGTCCAGCATCAGCAAGCTGTGCTTCTGCTGGTTCGGCAAGGGCAGCAAGTCGCACCAGCGGTTCGCCACCCAGCCGCAATCGTCGAGCCTGAACGGCGGCGACACCGGCCAGCGGTCCTCGGGAATCTCGTCGAGCGTATCGAGCACCCGGCTCAGCGCATCCGCCGCCCCTTGCAGTTCGGAAGGAATCTTCACCATCTGGTCGTCCTCGAGCAGCTCGACCTCGCCGACCCACAAGCCGAGCGCGCGCCGCTCGCACGACACCACCCGGAACCGCGATCCGCCCCGGCACACGATCTGCATCAGCCCCGGCGAGGAATCGAGCGTATCCTGCACGGCCGCCAGCGTGCCCTCAGGCATGAAACTCTCCTGCCCTTCCGGCGTACGCACTTCCTGCCCGTGGGTCAGCAGCACCACGCCGAACGGACCGTCGGCCGCGATGCATTTGTTGATCATGTCGAGATAGCGCACCTCGAAGATTTGCAGGAGCAGGATGCCGTCCGGCGACAACACTGCGCCCAGCGGAAACAGGGGGATCGATATCGTGGTCATGCCCCATGATGACAGAATCGCCGCCCGGACACGAACACGATTGTCAGAGCCCGAGTTCGCCCAGGATGGCGTCCTTCAGCTGCTGCAGGTCGGGACTCGACAGCTTGCGCGGGTGCGGCTGCGGCACCGCGAAGGTGGCCTGGATCGTGGTCGGCCGCGGCGACAGCACCATGATCCGGTCGGCCAGGTACAGCGCCTCTTCCACGTCGTGGGTGATCAGCAGCACGGTATGCCGCTCCTCCTGCAGGATGCGCAGCAGCTCGGTGCGCATGCGCAGGTTCATCAGCGCGTCGAGCGCCGAAAACGGTTCGTCCATGTAGAGAATTTCGGGCTTGACCACCAGCGCGCGCGCCAGCTCGACCCGCTTGAGCATGCCGCCCGACAGCTCGCGCGGATAGCTGTTCTCGAAGCCCTTCAGGCCGACCATCGCGGCGTAGTGATCGGCCAGCGCCGCCTTGTCGCCATGGCCGTCGCCGTTCAGGCCGAACATCAGGTTCTGCTGCACCGTCAGCCACGGGAACACCGAGCCGTGCTGCGAGATCACGATGCCTTTCGGGCTGGGCCGCGTGGCCGGCTTGCCATCGATGACGACGCTGCCCTGGTCGGGCTGCTCGAAACCGGAGATGATCTTCATCAGCGTCGACTTGCCGCAGCCCGAGGGGCCGACGATGGCCACGAACTCGCCGTCCGCGATCGACAGGCTGACCCCGTCCACCACCGGCAGCGCCGCCTTGCCCGACACGAAATTCTTCTTGATGCCTTCGACCGCGATCTTAGCGTCCATAACGCCACCTCACCGACTTGAGTCCTTCGAGCAAGCGCATGATCCCATCCAGCAACAGGCCGATCAGGCCGATGATGATCATGCCCGCGATCACCAGGTCGTAGCGGTTGCCGGCGTTGCGCGAGTCGATGATCAGGTAGCCGAGGCCGGAGCGCAGCGCGATCATTTCCGCCGCGACCACCACCAGCCAGGCCACGCCGAGGCCGATGCGCATGCCGACCACGATCTCCGGCAGCACGGCCGGAATGATCACCTGGCGAAACAGCATGCCGCGCGAGACGCCGAAGTTCTCCGCCGCGTCGAGGTAGCGCCGTTCGATGGTGTGCACGCCGGCCGCGGTCTGCACGATCATCGGGAACACGGCGGCGATGAAGATCAGGAAGATCGGCGACACGTCGCCCACGCCGAACCACAGGATCGCCAGCGGAATCCAGGCGATCGGCGAGATCGGCCGCAGCATCTGGAACACCGGGTTGAGCGTGCGGTAGGCGCCGTCGACGCGCCCCATCCACAGGCCCATCGGCACCGCCACCAGCACCGCGCAGGCGAAGCCGGTGCCGACCCGGAACAAGGAGGCGCCGATGTGCTCCCACAAGGTGCCGTCGGCGGCCAGCTCCAGCGTGCCGGTCACCACCTGCAGCGGGGTCGGAAAGATCACGCTCTCGGTTTGCAGCACCACGATCCACCAGATGGCGATCACGGCCGCCAGCAGCGCGACCGAGGGCAGGATGTTTTTCAGTTTTTCCACAAGCGGTTCATTCCCTTGTCAAACACGCGAATCGCATCGACCAGCGCATCGACACGCCAGCGCAGCCGGTTCCAGCCCGGATCGGGCAGCGCCACCACCGCCACCGTCATCTGCCCGCTGGCGTGCGCGCTGCAGGCGAACTGGTAGTCGGATGCCTGCTCGAACGGCAGCCGGAAATCCTGCCCCGGCATGATCAGCACCGGGCCGAAAATCTGCGGCACGGTGTCGCTGTTACGCAGCAGCAGCACGTCCTGCACGCCCAGCGTCAGCCGGATCCGGGCCGGCAGGATCTCGACCTTGTCGCCCGCCATGCGGCGCGCCCAGGTGCCTTTCGGGATCTCGAACAGCTGGTCGCGCGTGGCGAAGCGCAGCGGCGCCAGCGCGCCCCACAGCAGCACGCCGAGGGCGCAGGCTGCGAGCGAGCAGGCCAGCCAGTGGCGGCGGAAAGCGTGGTTCACGCGCGCCGCCTAGTTCTGCAACAGGAGTTTGGCGTCGTGCACCATCTCGTCGGCCGGCCGGCCGAAGGGCATCAGCGCGCGCAGCATGCCCTGGCGATCGACGAAATACAGATAGGACGAATGGTGCATGGTGTAATCGGTCTTGCTGCCCTCGATCGGCTTGCGGGTGGCGGCGATGCCGTAGGCCTTGAGCACCGCATCGACCTGGGCCTGGCTGCCGGTCAGGCCGACGAAGCTTGGATCGAACTTGGCCAGGTAGGCGCGCAGGTGGGGCGCGGTGTCGCGTGCCGGATCGACGGTGATGAACACGACCTGCAGGCCGGCCGCGTCACGCCCCATCTTCCGGCGCGCCTGCGCCAGCGAGGCCAGCGAGACCGGGCAGACGTCGGTGCAATGGGTGTAGCCGAATTCGAGCACCACCACCTTGCCGCGGTAGTTGGCGAGCTTGAAGGCGCTGCCGTCGGCGGCGCCCAGGGCGATCTCGGGCGCGGCGCGCGGCGGCTCGAAGACGCCGGACTTGAGTTTGTCGGCGCTGGCCGCGCCGGCGACCAGGCACAGCGACAACAGCAACGCGCCCCGTCGTTCCCGCGCAGGCGGGAACCCATACCGCGCCGAACGGGAGGCAAAGTATGGATTCCCGCCTGCGCGGGAACGACGGAGCTTGTCGATCAGCCCAAAACTCATAGCGCGATCGGCACCGGCTTGAGGTTTTTCACGAAGCTCTCGTCGACGTAGCTTTCATACGCCACCGGGCGCTTCAGCGTACCGGCCTCGAGCGACAGCTTCATCAGCTCATCGAACTCGGCGCGGATCATGCGCAGGTCGCCGTAGGTGACGCGGTCGGCCGGGTTTTCCATCACGAACTTGATGATGTTCGGGTCCTGGTTGAAGAACTTGCGGCCGGCGGCGATGGTCGTCGCCTTGGCGCGGTTGGCCGGCGCGGCGTCCAGCCAGTTGCCGGCCGCCTGCACGTGGTTGACCAGCTCCTGCACCAGCGGGCGGTTTTCCTTGATCAGCTCTTCGCGCACGGTCAGCACGCAGCAGATGTAGTTGCGCCACTCGTCGCGCGTCATCGACAGCGGCCGCGCATAGCCCGCACGCTGCGCCGCGGCGCCGAACGGCTCGCCGGTGCAATAGGCGTCGACCGCCTTGGCGTACAGCGCGGCCGGCATGTCGGGCGGCGGCATCTCGATGATCTCGATGTCTTTCGGCGTCATGCCCTCGCGCGCCAGCATCTTGCGCAGGAAGAGGAAATCGACCGCGAACCGGCTCGGAATCGCGATACGCTTGCCCTTGAGGTCCTTGAAGGTCTTGTGCGCCGAATCGGTGCGCACCATGATCACCGCGCCCGAGCGGTGGCCGAGCGAGACGATCTTGAGCGGGATGCGCTTGTCGCTCAGGTCCATCACCAGCGGCGCCAGCATGTAGGCGGCCTGGATGCGGCCGGTCATCAGCGATTCCTTGATCTCCGGCCAGCCGCTGTACTTGCTGTACTCGAATTCGAACAGCGGCCCGGACGCCTTCGCGTTGGCCGCGGCCTTGGCCACGCAGGCGACCGGCAAGGTCAGGTTGCAGGTGACGGGCAAGCCGCCGACCACCAGCGGCTTCTGCGCCGCCCGCGCCAGCCCAGGCAGCGCCAAGGGCATGGCGGCGGCCAGCGCGCCCTTCATCAGCTGGCGCCGTTGCAAATGGAAGCCTGCGGGATCGTTGGAATTCATGCGGGCAATTGTACACCAGGCATCGGCGTAAAAAGACAGGGAACCCAGGGTCCTTTGCCGCTTCTAATCATACACAACCAAGAAGAAAGGAATTGCCATGAACACGAAGACTGTCATCGCCGTGGCGATCGTCACGGCTACGCTGGGGGCCGGCGCCCAGACGCCGGCGCCGCCGGCACCGGTGGCCGGCAAGGCCACGCTCGGGGTCGCGCTGGTGGAAATGGATGCGCTGGTCGCGGGCTGGAGCGTCAAGCGCGACCTGATGGGCAAGGCCGTGGTCAACGACCAGAAGGACCGGATCGGCAAGATCGACGACATCATTTTCACGCCGGCGAACGAGGCCTCGTTCGCGATCGTCGGCGTGGGCGGCTTCCTCGGGCTGGGCAAGAACGACGTTGCGATCCCGATGCGCCAGCTGAAAATCCAGAACGGCCAGTTGCTGTTGCCGGGCTCCACCAAGGACGCGCTGAAGACCCTACCCAAGTTCGAGTACGCGCCACGCAAATAGACCGTTCCCGGCCCCACACCGCTGCGTCAACTGAGCAGCGCGCGCGCTGAAATCGGCGTAGTATGAAAAAAAAGCACAAGCAAAATGTGAGACCTCCATGTCGGAAGGCGAAACGTCCAGCGATGAATGATTCAACGGCGGCTGACGTCGAGGCGGTACAGGCGATCAGTGCGGTGCCCACCATGTTGCGGGTGGTGTCTGAAACAACGGGATTGCGGTTCGTGTGCGTCGCGCGGGTCACCCAAGACTCGTGGACGACCTGCGCCGTGCACGACAGCATCGGCTTCGGCCTGCGGCCCGGCGACCCGCTCGACATCGCCACCACCCTGTGCGACGAGGTGCGCTCCGAAAACACGCTGATCGTGATCGACAAGGCCAGCGAGGACGCGGTCTATTGCATGCATCCGACCCCCAAGCTGTACGGCTTCGAAAGCTACATCTCGGTGCCGGTGTACCGCGGCAACGGCGAATTCTTCGGTACCCTGTGCGCGCTCGACCCGCTGCCGGCCAAGCTGTCGGAGCGCAAGGTGGTCGATACGCTGTGCCTGTTCGCCAAGCTGCTGTCGTACCAGCTCGAGAGCGAACGCCGGCTGACCGAGAGCGAGAGCGCGCTGTGCAACGAGCGCGCCACCTCCGAATTGCGCGAGCAGTTCATCGGCGTGCTGGGGCACGACGTGCGCACTCCGCTGTCGTCGATCCTGACCGGCACCGAACTGCTGCGGCGCATGGAGCTGAGCGCGCCGGCGCTGGCGGTGGTCGAACGCATCCAGCGCAGCGGCAAGCGCATCGCGAGCCTGGTGGACGACGTGGTCGACTTCACGCGCGGCCGCATGGGCGGCGGCATCCCGCTGATGGTGGCGGAAACCGCCGACCTGGCCCAGCACCTGCGCCATGTGGTGGCCGAGCTCAAGGACGTGCATGCGGACCGGGCGATCGTCAGCGAGTTTGCGTTCGAGGGCGGCGTCCTGTGCGACCCGAAGCGGATCGCGCAACTGCTGTCGAACCTGCTGGTCAATGCGCTGATCTACGGCGCCCCGGACGAGCCGGTGCACGTGGCGGGGCGCAGCGCGGACGGCGGCGTCGTGCTGTCGGTGGCCAACCGCGGGGTGCGGATCACGCCGGAGAAAATGGCCCAGCTGTTCCAGCCGTTCTGGCGTGGCGACCATCCCTGCAAATCGCACGGGCTGGGCCTGGGCCTGTACATCGCTTCCGAAATCGCCCACGCGCACGGCGGCGTGCTGCGCGTGAGCTCGTCCGACGAGCTGACCGTCTTCAGGTTCAGCATGCCGGGCATCGGACGCGGCTAGGCGGTCTGCACCACGCCCGCATGCGCGGCCGGGGCGGCGGCATCGGCCGCGGCCGGCACTTCACGGATTTCGACTTCGACCTCGGGCAGGGTCGGATAGGGATTGCGCCTGGCCCAGGCGATCGCGTCGTCCATCGAGGCGGCGCGGATCAGCCAGAAGCCGGCGATCATTTCCTTCATCTCGGTGAAGGGGCCGTCGATGGTCAGCGGCTTGCCGCCCGAGAATTTGATGCGCGCGCCCTTGGCGCTGGGCTGCAGGCCTTCGCCGGCCAGCAGCACGCCGGCCTTGGCTTCGATCTCGTTGCTGCGGTCGAGGGCGTCGAGCTTTTCTTGCGCGACCGGGGCGGCCGACTCCAGCCGCTGGTTCGAGCGCAACAGGATCGCGAAGCGGCGCTGGCCCAGCTGGGCGTCGTTGGCGGGCGGCTCGGGCTTGACTTCCGCGCAGCCGCCCGGGCAGCCGGTCTGGCGGATTTCGAGCTCGACCTCGCCCGCGCCATCGGCCACCGGCCAGCGCCTGGCCCAATCGATCGCTTCCTGGCGCGACGCCACGTCGATGATCGAAAAGCCGGAGAACAGTTCGCTGGTCTGGAACGGGCCGTCGACCACGGTCGCCTCGCCGGTCGACAGCTTCAGGCGCACCGCCTGCGCGCTGGGTGCCAGGTTCTCCGCGCCGCGCAGGACGCCGGCGTGGCCGAGTTCTTCATGGTATTTCTTCAGTGCCCGCAACAGCTCGGCGCCCTGGCGCGCGCCCTGCTCGGTGGCCGGGTCGGCGCGCCGCAAAATCATGAAATGCATAGGCACCTCTCCTTGTCGGTGGCTGTTGCTGCACTGATCCGCTGGTCGAGGTACGCGCTCAGCAGGGTTTCTGCTCCATCATGCCCTTCATGATCTGCTCGGGCGTGAGGTCGACCTTGTGGGTCGCGATCGACCAGTTGTGGCCGTACGGATCTTCCAGCATGCCATAGCGGTCGCCCCAGAACATGTCGGCCAGCGGCATCTTGGCGGTGGCGCCGGCGTCGACCGCGCGCGCATACGAGGCGTCGCAATCGGGCACTTGCAGGTGGATGGTGACGGCGGTGCCGCCCAGCAGCTTGGGCCCGCGCATGCCCCACTGCGGGTTTTCGTCCACCAGCATGATGTGGCTGTCGCCGATTTTCAGCATCGCGTGCATCACCTTGCCGTCCGGCCCGGGCATGCGCATCATTTCCTCGGCGCCGAGGGCCTTCTTGTAAAACGCGATCGCCTGGTTCGCATCGGCGCAGACCAGGTGGGGGGTGACGGTGTGCATGCCGGACAGCGGGTCAACTTTAGCGTTGCTCATAGT
>DASRXO010000528.1:0-10344 GCA_035654095.1 Telluria sp. | reverse complement strand
CGAAGACGACATGCACGCCCTGCTGCGCGTGGCGCAGGGGGTGGCGCGCTGACGGGCACCGTCCGCATTTCCGCGCCGCCGGCGCTGGCCGTCTACCTGCTTGCGCCGCGCCTGCGCGCGATGCTGCATGGCCTGCCTGGCATCGATATCGACCTGCGCGGCGAGGCGCGCGTCGCCGACCTGACGCGGCGCCAGGCGGAGATCGCCCTGCGCTTCGAGCGGCCGAGCGCGCCGGGCCTCGTCGCCAAGCTGCTCGGGCAGGTCGAGTACGCGCTCTACGCGAACGCAGGCTACCTGGCCGGGCGCACGGCGAACCAGTGGGAATTCCTGGGCTACGACGAGCTGCTGGCCGACATGCCGCAACAGATCTGGCTCGACAAAATCCGCGCCGGACGCCGCTGCTGCAGGCGGCCATCGGTGGCTGTGGCGTGGCCGTGCTGCCGCGCTACGCGGCCGAGGTTGCACCGCCGGAGCTGCTGCGCCTCGACGATCCGCCCTGTCCCGTGCGGCGCAAGCTGTGGCTGGTGATGCACGAGGACGTGCGCCGCACGCCGGCCGTGCGCGCCGTCGCCGATGCGCTGATCGGCTTGATCTGACCCGCGTGGCCAAGGGCGCCATTCGCATCCTCGATCTGGCCATTGATACTGCTACGCCTTCAGGCCGATTGACGTTCAAGCTGTTCGCGTCCATTGCCCAGTTCGAGCGGGAGAACATGCACGAAACAGGAAATTGCAAACGCCTGCGAATTCTCCACGTGGGGCCGCAGGCAGCTTGATATCAGACCGAACATGTTGGTCAGCAAATCGACCCGTAGGTGCTCTTGCCAGTTGGCACGTTAAGGCCAAAATAGCAAGTGTACCCATCGCGCTTGTCCCAGACGCAGGAGAGATCACCCCTGTCGCGTATTCGGTGATCAGGGGCGGCCCCGCAGGCATCCTTGGTGTCTGGCCCGATCTGGTCGAATAGGTCCTTCGCGAGTGGTCCCTTGAACGTGAATGCCACCTTCCGGTCTTTCTTCGTTGGCGGCACTGTATCACCCAGCTCGCCGCCGTATATCAGGTAGTCACCCTTCAGCGGCTTCTGGCCAAAGCTCTGAGTCTCCGGCTTCTCGGCGGCCTGGATCAGCGAGTACAAGGCAAGGGCCACGACGATGAACACCAGGCGCGCGCTCATGATGCGTACCTCGGCCAGAGCTCGACGTGGAAGTGGTTGTTGTGGCCCATGAGAGACCTTACGCGAGCACCCCCCAGCGCCTTTTGCACCCGCTCGTCGTTGAAGTAAGCGATCTTGATCCACGGGTGCTCAACAAACAAGCGAATCAGATTGATCGTGGCCGCAAGGTCGTACTCCTTGTCCCTATAGGTGCAGCGCGCGCCTTGCCCCGTCATGTAGTCCTTGCGAACCGGCCGACAGTCCATCTCGATGCCCTTTTGGTGCGATTTGTGGTTGTCGTAGGCGAAACCACCGTCGATGCTGATGTTCCCGATCCCGAACTTCCTGTCGCACATGGCCTGCCACTCACGCTCGATCTGGAAAATCAATGTGAGCAAGTTGGGGTGCACATACTGCGCCAGGTGGCCGGTGCCTGGCACATCGTGGAGGGTCCCGTACACGTAGTAGCTGGCATCTTCGGGCGCCTGGGGCAGCATGAAGTAGCCGCGCCGGTCTTTCGGTTGAATCTGGATAGCCATGGCCAGATCCTCACGCGCAGCACTTCTTCGCGGCCAGATCCCAGCCACCGGCAGTGCTGCCGCCAGTGCCACCGCCGACCTTCTGCTGCGTGTAGGTCCACTTCACCTTGGAGAAGCAAAGTCCGATCTCGTCCTGGAGCAGGCCGCCGTCGCGCATCACCTGGTCCATGTGCGACAGTAAGACGTTTTCGAGTTCGACTTGGTAATACTTCACTGGCTTGCCATCTCCATCGGCTCGCATGAATTCGAGCTTGGCCTTCGGGATCGTCTTGCCCATCGAGCAGTGCTGCATCAGAACCGGCGAGGCGATGTCAGCGAGTTTGCTCAAGGAGAGTGTGCGGTGCTCTGAGTGTCCTGTCGTGTGGCCGCCAGCCGTGGACGCGGTAGTGCTCCTGGGTTGCGTTACACCCAAGTGGGCCGAGGTAATTTCGATCCAGCCCTGATGCGCCGAGTCAGCCGACTCACCCTTGATACCGTCGATTTGTAGATACACGTCGATAGCCATATCGCCTCCCAGTGTTGAATAGGCGATCATGCGCTTGGGACTCGGGAAGGCATTGCCTACCGTCAACAAAGCGAGCAGTAGAACAGTTCGTTTTGCTATGGCTTGATCATTTCCCAAAGCGGCTGGCCAACCGCCGCTACGAGCCTCTCCGCGCGCTACGAGGACATAGCGGGGTAGCTTGGCGTGGCTGGAATCCCTCGGAATCTCAACTATCAATACAGAATGTTGAGGATAGCCATGTAAGCCTTATTCCAGCTGTATTTTCACGCCGACGTGACGTGTACCTAAGCGTGTACCTAAAAACAAAAGCACCTCTTCAGTCGCACTCAAACATGGGGGGCAAGGAGTAGGAAGTTCGAATCTTCTCGCCCCGACCAATAGAATCAAACAGTTAGGCCAGCCTTCGGGTTGGCCTTTTTGTTTTATGTCGTTCTGTGCCTTAGATGTGCCTTTGTAGCGCGGCGACCGTTTTGGCACCCATTTGCGCTTGTCGTTCTCATCGAACCATGCCCGATGCAAGCCGGCCCGCTACATCGGCTTGAACCGCTCCTGAAACGCCGCGCTCACCGGCAGCAGTTCCGCTTGCCCGGCAAGTGCGATCTTGAGCTTGCCGTCATCGTCGCGCTTGAGCGAGGCGATGGCCGACACGCGCACGATCACGCCGCGGTGCACCTGCCAGAACGTCTCTGGATCCAGTTGATAAAGCAGGTCCTTGAGCGGCGTGCGGATGTGGGCCATGCCGCCAGTCGAGGCGACGCAGGTGTACTTGTCCTCGGACTTAAAGTACAGCACATCATCGATCGAGATCATCCGGATCGTATCGCCCACGCTGGCCGAAATCCAACTGATGCGGCGCGGTCCGGGTGCGGGCAGGCGCATCTGCGGCGCCGCAAACACGTCCGTCAACTCGGCGCGCTGTCCGTCGGCGATACGTTTCTTGATTCGTTCGATCGTGGTCACCAGCCGCTCCCGCTTCACCGGCTTGAGCAGGTAGTCGGCGGAGCCGTTGTCGAAAGCCTCGAGCGCATGCTGTTCGAACGCCGTGATCATGACCACATGCGCCGTCGCGCTGGCCATGCGCGCCACTTCGAGCCCGCTCACGCCCGGCATGCAGATGTCGAGGAAGGCGAGGTCTGGTTTGCAGCGCTGCACTGCCTCCATCGCCGCCAGGCCGTCTTCGCATTCGGCCACGATCTCCAGCTCCGGCCACAGCGCGGCTAGCGTTGCGCGCAACTCCTGGCGCTGGGCGCCTTCATCTTCGGCGATGATGGCCGTCAGTGCGTTCGTCATGGGGCCGGCCTTTCAATCGTGATCGTGGCGCAGGTGCCGCCTTGCGCGCGGCTCGATATGGCGAGGCCGGCCCCGGCGCCGAACAGGTTGCGCAACTGGGCGCGGGCGTTCGCCAATCCAAGGCCGTGGCTCTCGCCGGGACGCAAGCCGGCGCCATCGTCCTCGATTGCCACTTCAAGGCCGCCATCGCTGCGCAGGTGGGCGCGCACGGCGATCACGCCCGGCCCCGGCTTCGGTCCGATGCCGTGCTTGACGGCGTTCTCGACCAGCGACAACAGGATCAACGATGGGAAGAACAGCGTGCGCACCGCGTCGTCGACGTCGACCACGATGGCGATACGGTCATTGGTGCGAATGTTCATCAGGTCGAGGTAGCGCAGGCAGATTTCGATCTGTTTGCCCAGCATCGCATTCTTGACGCCGGCCTGGCCTAGCGAGGGCAAGGTCGAGCGAAAGTAGTCGGCCATCGCGTCGATAGTGGCGGCGGCGCGCTGCGGATCGCTCACCACCAGCGAACGCACCGACGCGAGCGTGTTGAACAGGAAGTGCGGCTCCACCTGCGCCTGCAGCACGGACAGGTGCAATTCGGCCTCGTCCTTCTGCCTGCGCAGCGCATCGAGTTCGCGCGCGGTGGCGTACGCGTCGAGCCGGCTCTTTTCGCCCAGGTAGGAAAATATGGAGAAGCCGCCGGCTGCGACCACCAGCACCACGGTCGAACCGTTCAGGCCCACGCGCAGCAGGTTAAAAAGCAGCACAGACACATAGGCCGGTTGCATCGTATGGCTGGTATTGATTGCCATGAGCGCGTCATGGTACGCGGCGACCCATGCGATGGCCCGCGCGGTGATGACCAGTCCGGTCAGGATGGCGGCCACCACCAGCACGCGTTCCACCCGCACGGGCAGGCGCGCGTGCCGCACCAGCGCTGCCAGCGCGGGTCCCGCGCTCGCCGCAAGCAGGGCGCCTGCGGAGGCCCGCAGGGCCAGGCCGGGCCAGTCTTCCCATGCGTTCATGCCGGACGCATGCCAGGCTCCAAAACCCATGCCGTAGGCGATGGCCAGTGGCCAGAATACCTTCGCGCGCCGCACGCACCAGGACCAGCTAAACGTCGGAAAGGATTGGTAGCGGCTCCAGCGCGGCATTGGCGCGTCGCGCGGGATCGGATGGGTAAGGTCGTTTGCGTTCATACAGACATGGTAACAAGTTCCACGCAATCTGGAACTTCCTCCGTCGGTCCAATTCCGACCTTCGTCGGGCGCCAGTGCAGTTTTGTCGCATGGCCTCCTTTTGCGGCCGATTCCATTCTATCTTTGCCACATTCAAGCACGCTCACAAGCACATTTTCGAAGCACTTTTACCGATGGAGTCACTGATGAAGAAATGCCTTACGCTCGTCCTTGCTCTGCTGGTGCACACCAGCGTCCATGCCGCCAATGCTGCCACTGCTGCTGCCACCGCTGCTGCCAATACCGCGCCGCAGCCTGGCATGGTCGTCAATGCGCACTGGCTGGCCGAGCACCTGTCCGATCCGGGCATGGTGCTGCTGCATGTTGGCAGCAAGGACGAATACCGCTCCCGCCACCTACCGGGCGCGCGCCTGGTAACGCTGGCCGACATCAGCGTCGAGCGTGACGAATTGACGCTGGAGCTGCCAAGCGAGGCGCAGCTGAAGCGGCGCCTCGGCGCGCTTGGGATTGACAAGGCGTCGACGGTAGTCGTCTACTACGGCAAGGACCAGATCGCCTCGGCCACCCGTGTCGTCTTCACGCTGTATGCGGCCGGTCTTGGCGATCATGTCGTGTTACTCGATGGCGGCATGGGCGAATGGAGCCGACTGGGCCAGCCGACCACGGCGCAGGTGCCGCGCGAGGCGAGCGGCGCAGGGCCGGACGTGCATTTTCTCCCCGTCATCGTCGATGCGGCCTTCGTACGCGCGCACGCACATACGCCTGGCTACACGCTCATCGACGCGCGCGCCCCGGTCTATTACGACGGCGTGGAAGCGAGCGGTGACATGCGCAAGATGCGCAACGGGCATATCCCCGGTGCCAGGAACATCCCCTACACCAGCGTCGTCAACACTGATCTGACGCTCAAGCCGCGCGCGCAGCTCGAAGCGCTGTTTCGCGCTGCTGGTGTCGGGCCCGCTGCGCATTTGATCGTCTACTGCCACATCGGGCAACAGGCCACGGCTATTCTTTTTGCGGCGCGCGAACTGGGCATCGACGCGGTCCTGTACGACGGCTCGTTCGAAGACTGGACCTGGCACGACGGCCAGGTCGAGGCCCGTGCGGAGCATTGAGATCATGAGCAGACCATATGCCAATCCTTATATCGCGGGCGTCGCGCTCGGCCTAGTGCTGCTGGGCTGCTTCGTCATGACCGGACAGGGGCTCGGTGCCTCCGGCGCCTTCGGCAACGCCAGCAGCGGCGTCGTCAACGCACTGGCGCCGGGCGTGGCCGCAGCCAACAGCTACTTCCGCGATTATCTGCAGGCCGGTTCGGTGTGGACGGCGTGGATCGTGGCCGAGGTGCTGGGCGTGATCGTCGGCGGCGCCGTCTCGGCTGGCCTGCACGGTCGCTTCAAGTTCGAGATCGTGCGTGGCCCGCATGCCGGCACGGCGCAGCGTCTGCTGGCGGCAGGCGCCGGCGGCATCCTGATGGGCTGCGGCGCCGTGCTGGCACGCGGTTGCACCAGCGGCCAGGCCCTCAGCGGCGGCGCGCTGCTAAGCGTGGGCAGTTGGGCTTTCATGCTCGCCGTATTCGTCGCCGCTTACGCCGCAATGCCATTTTTCAGGAGACTCTGGTCATGAACTTCAGCACTTCGCTCCCCCTTGCGCTACTTATCGGTACGGCCTTCGGCGCCAGCCTGGAAGCGGCTGGCCTGGGCAATGCACGCAAACTTGCCGGCCAGTTCCTGCTGCGTGACTTCACCGTCTTCAAGGTCATGTTCAGCGCCATCCTGACCGCCATGTTGGGCACCTACTGGCTAGGGAGGCTTGGCGTCATCGCGCTGGGCGCAGTGTATGTGCCGGACACCTTCGTGTTGCCGCAGCTTGGAGGTGGCCTGGTGTTTGGTATCGGCTTCGCCTTGAGCGGGCTGTGTCCCGGCACCTCCTGCGTGGCGGCGGCCAGCGGACGTGGCGACGGGCTCGCTACCGTCGCCGGCCTGTTTGTCGGCGTGCTGCTGACCGGGCTGGCGCTGCCGCTGTTGGAGCCGTTCTACCGCAGCACGGCACTTGGCACCTTGACGCTGCCGCGCCTGCTCGGCCTGCCCTATGGCATGGTGGTCGCCGCCATTGTGCTGGTGGCGCTGGCGAGCTTCCTGCTGCTCGAACGTTGGGAGGCACGCGCATGAATATCCAGCGCCGCCTTGGTATCAGTGCCCTCATTGCCGGCCTTGCCGCAGCGCTGGCGGGCAGTCCCTATCGGCCATTGCGCGGCCATCTCGATGTGGAGCAGACCGCCCGCCTGATCATGGATGGCGACGACCATGTCAGCGCCCTGCAACTGGCGGCATGGATCAAGGAACGCAAGCCTGGCCTGCGCGTCATCGATGTGCGCCTCCCCGAACAATTTGGCCAGTACGCGATCCCGACAGCGGAAAACCTGCCGCTCGACGTGCTGCTGCGTACCGGATTTTCAGCGCAAGACATCATCGTCCTGTATTCGGAGGGCGGTGCGCATGCCGCCCAGGCATGGGCCTTGCTGCGTGCCATGGGCGTGAGCAACGCGTGGTTCATCGCTGGCGGCCTGGCCGACTGGCACGAGCAGGTACACGCGCCGGTACTGGCGCGCGATGCGACGGCGCAGCAGGTGCAGGCGTTTGAAGCGCAGGCGCAGTTAAGCCGCTATTTCGGCGGCGTGCCGTCCATCGGCGATGTGGCGAGCGGCACCAGCGGCGTCGCTATCGGCGCCGTCAAACCGCACAGGCGCGGATGTTAAGCCCGGCCGCCTTTGATTTCGATGCCCTGCGTGCGCGCGAGTTTGCGCGCCTCGATGCGCAGGATATCGCTTACCTCGACTCCGCCGGGGCTGCGCTGTATGGCCAGTCGCAGCTTACTGCATATGCCGAGCGCTTGGCGTGCAGGGTCTATGGCAATCCGCATTCGGCGCATGCGCCTTCGCGCGCCAGCATGGCCGATATCGCCGATGCCAAGGCGGCCACGCTGGCCTTCTTCGATGCCGATCCTGCGCTGTATGAGGTCTGCCTGACCGCCAACACGAGCGCCGCGCTCAAGCTGGTGGCGGAAAGCTATCCCTATTCGTGCGAACGGGCGCTGGTGCTCAGCGCGGACAACCATAATTCGGTCAATGGCATGCGCGAATTTGCGCGCGCAAAGGGTGCAAGCGTGTTGACGCTGCCTTTGGATGCCGAGCTGCGCCTCGACGACGCCGGCGCGCGCATGGGGGCCATCGCAAACGCGCATGGCGCGGGCCTGCTGGCCATTCCCGCGCAATCGAACTTCTCCGGCGTCAAGCATGATCTCGGCCTGATTACGTCGGCCCAGGGGCTCGGCTACGACGTGCTGCTCGATGCCGCCGCAGTGGGTCCAGGCGGCGGCATCAGCCTGCGTGAGCATGCCGTAGAATTTCTCGTGCTGGCGTACTACAAGCTGTTTGGTCTACCATCGGGGATGGGTGCGCTGATCGTCAAGCGCACGGTGCTGGAGCGCTTGAAACGCCCGTGGTTTGCCGGCGGCACCGTCGACTTCGTGTCGGTCGAACACGAGCGCCATCGCCAGCGCGACGGCCATGAAGGTTTCGAGGATGGCACGCCGAATTTTCTCGATGCCGGCGCCGTAGTGGCCGGCTTTGACTTCCTATCCGCCTTACCGCGCCAGCAACTGCAGCAGCGCATGGCTGCCTTGGGTTCACATTTCCTCGAACAGGCGGCGGCCCTGCGCCATCCCAACGGCGCGCCGATGGTGACGCTCTATGGTCCGAATGATGGACGTGGGCGGGGCGCCATCTTCGCCTTCAACCTGCTCGCGCCCGATGGCGCGACGGTGCCCTTTACCCTGGTGGAAACGCGGGCGGTGGCCGCCGGCGTGGCGATCCGTGGCGGCTGCTTCTGCAATCCAGGGGCGGCCGAACGGGCTTTCGGTTTTTCCGACCGTGCGGTGGCATCCTGCCTGGACCGGCTCGGCGCGCAGTTCAGTATCCCTGCATTCCAGGCTTGCCTGGGTGCCGGCGCGCCGATCGGGGCCTTGCGCCTGTCGATGGGTCTGCCGACCAATTTTGCCGACATCGATCGCGCCGTGGCGCTCATCGGCAGCTTCTTCACGTCGGCCCGAGCGACGCCCTAAGCAGGCCGCGGTCACGCGCACCCCGCCTCGATGCATGCGCAGTGAGGTTCCCTCGGAACCTCAACTATTTTCCGATACAGAAGCGGCTGAAAATCACGCCCAGCAAATCGTCCGGCGTGAATTCGCCGGTGATGCTCGACAGCTGGGCCTGGGCCAGCCGCAGCTCTTCGGCGAACAGGTCGAGCGACTGGTCGTCCTGCGCCGCGTGGCTGGCTGCCAGGTCGAGGTGGCGGCGCGCCGAGCGCAGCGCGATCAAATGGCGTTCGCGCGCGAGATAGAGCGATTCGCCGGTCTGCTGCCAGCCGGCGATGCGCAGCAGTTCGCCGCGCAACAGGTCGATGCCGCGGTGCTCGTGCGCCGACAGGTACACGTGGGTGGCGTCGTCCATCGGATCGACCGCCGGCTTGTGGCCAGACAGGTCGATCTTGTTCCATATCCGCAGCACCGGCACGCCGGGCGGAAAGGCTGCCGCGATGCGCTCGTCGGCGCGGGTCGGGCCCTGGTCGGCGTCGAGCAGGTGCAGGATCACGTCGGCCTTGCCGACCTCGCTCCAGGTGCGTTCGATGCCGATGCGCTCGACCACGTCCACCGCGTCATCGATGGTGCGGATGCCGGCGGTGTCGATGATATTGAGCGGGATGCCTTCGATCTGGATGGTCTCGCTGACCTTGTCGCGCGTGGTGCCGGCGATCGGCGTGACGATCGCGACGTCGGCCCCGGCCAGCGCGTTCAGCAGCGAGGACTTGCCGACGTTCGGCTGGCCAACCAGCACCACGTTCAAGCCCTCGCGCAGCAGCGCGCCTTGCGCGGCCTGCTGGAACACGCGCTCGAGCGAGGCGGCGATGGTGGCCAGCTGGCCGCGCGCATCCGATTTTTCGAGGAAGTCGATTTCCTCTTCCGGGAAGTCGAGCGTGGCTTCGACCAGCATGCGCAGGCCGATGGTCTGCTCGACCAGGGTATGGATGGTCTGCGAAAACACGCCCGACAGCGATTGCGAGGCCGACTTGGCCGCAGCCTCGGTGGAGGCGTCGATCAGGTCGGCCACGGCTTCGGCCTGGGCCAGGTCGAGCTTGTCGTTGAGGTAGGCGCGGCGCGTGAATTCGCCCGGCTCGGCCAGCCGCAGGCCGGACTCGGCGCCGGCTTCGAGCACGCGCGTGAGCAGCATCTGCAGCACCACCGGGCCGCCGTGCCCTTGCAGCTCGAGCACGTCTTCGCCGGTGTAGCTGTGCGGTCCCTTGAACCACAAGGCGATGCCCTGGTCGATCAGGGCGCCGTCGGCCTGGCGGAACGGCAGGTAGGTGGCGTGGCGCGCGGCCAGCGTCACGCCGGGGAACAGGGCCGCCAGCAAGGGCGCGAGCGACTTGCCGGAGGCGCGCACCACGCCGATGCCGCCGCGTCCCGGTGCGGTGGCGATGGCGGCGATGGGGGAAGTGTCGAGTTTCATCATGGTCAGATCATACGTCGTTCCCGCGGAAGCGGGAATTCATGCTGAGCATGCGTTCCCCCCATGCTGAGCACGCGCGCTATGGGTTCCCGCCTGCGCGGGAAC
>DASRXO010000527.1:0-9995 GCA_035654095.1 Telluria sp. | reverse complement strand
ATCACCCCGGCCGGCGATGCGCTCGAAATCCATATCGATCCGGTCAAGGCTGCGCTCGAAGGCAGCGACGTCGACACCATCACCAAGAGCCTCGAGACGGCGCTCAGCGGCACGGTGGCGACCCGGCTGGCGCGCGGTGTCAAGATGATCGGGGTGCGGGTCTGGACGCCGAAATCGACGCGCAACAACGACTCGGCGCTGGGCAAGATCCAGCTGCGCGCGCCGGATGGCCATCTGTTCCCCCTGCAGCGGGTCGCGACCTTCGAGGCGATCAGCGGCCAGCCGCAGATCGCGCGCGAAAACCTCAAGCGCATGGTGGCGGTCACGGCGCGCATCTCGGGCCGCGACCTGGGTTCGGTGATCGCCGACGTCAAGCGCGTGCTGGCGCAGCCGGGCGCGCTGCCGGCCGAGGCCAGCTTCGTGCTGGGCGGCCTGTACGAACAACAGCAGATCGCGTTTCGTGGACTGATGGCGGTGTTCGCCGCGGCCACCGCGCTGGTGTTCCTGCTGCTGCTGTTCATGTACGAGAGCTTCCGGATCGCGATCTCGATCCTGCTTACCGCGCTGCTGGCGGTATCGGCGGTGTTCATCGGCCTGTGGATCAGCGGGACCGAGCTGAATATCTCGGCCATGATGGGCATGACGATGATCATCGGGATGGTGACCGAGGTCGCGATCTTCTATTATTCGGAGCAGCAGAAGCTGGCGGCGAGCGGGACGCGCGAACAGTCTCTGGTCGACGCCGGCATCAACCGCATGCGGCCGATCGCGATGACCACGCTGGCCGCGATCCTGACCCTGCTGCCGCTCGCATTCGCGATCGGGCGCGGGTCCGAGATGCAGCAGCCGCTGGCGATCGCCATTATTTCCGGGCTGGTGGTGCAGCTGCCGCTGGTGCTGCTGCTGATGCCGGTCCTGTTTCACCTGATGCGCGACCGGAAGCCGGAACCGGCCACGCCCGCGCACTGAATGCCTCCACGCGCCGACCGGGGCGTGGATCACCGCTGTCTCTCCACAAAGGAAACGTCGCATGAACGCTCAGACTACCTTCGCACTGCTTGCCGTCTCGCTGGCCATCGGATCGCCGCTGGCCGCCGCCCAAGGCGCACCGGCCGCCTCCAGCTACGCGGTACAGGCGCGCTGGGACCTCGGCGCCGCCAGCCGCTGGGATTACCTGGACATCGATCCGGCGCGCCATCGCCTGTACCTCACGCGCGGCGAGCGGGTGCAGGTGCTCGACCTGGCGTCGGGCAAGGAGGTCGGCGAGGTGCCCGCAACCGCGGGCGTGCACGGCGTCGCCTTCGCGCAAGACCTGAAGTGGGGATTCACCAGCAACGGGCGCGCCAACAGCGTGACCGCGTTCGACCTCGATACCTTGCAGGTCAAGCAGGAAGCCAAGATCGCGGGCGCAAATCCGGATGCGATCCTGTACGAGCCGGTGACCCGCAAGCTGTACACCTTCAACGGCAAATCGGCCGACGTCAGCGTGCTCGATCCGGTGACGCTGAAACAGACCGCCACCATCGCGATCGGCGGCAAGCCCGAGTTCGCGGCCAGCGACGCGGCCGGCAAGATCTTCGTGAACATCGAAGACACGGCGGAGATCGCGGTGATCGACGCGCGCAGCGACAAGGTGCTGGCGCGCTGGCCGCTGAAGGGCTGCACCGAGCCGACCGGGCTCGCGCTCGATAGCGCGCACGGCCGCCTGTTCACCGTATGCCAGAACAAGCTGATGGTCGTCACCGACAGCAAGACCGGCCGCCGGGTCGCCGAGGTGGCGATCGGCGAACACCCGGACGCGGCCGCATTCGACGCGGCCAGTTCGACCGTGTATGCTTCCAACGGCGACGGTACCCTGAGCGTGGTGCACCAGCTGGACGCCGACCACTACGGCGCGCCGTTCCAGCTCGCCACGCTCAAGGGCGCGCGCACCATGGCGCTGGACCATGCGACCCGCCGCGTGTACCTGCCGACCGTCGTCAACCAGGTATTCACGGTGGTCGTGGCCGCGCCGTGAGCGGCGGTGGAAAGGAAAGACAGTGCAATGCGCCTGCTGCTGATAGAAGATGACCCGATGATCGGCGAGAGCATCGGCGAGGGTTTGCGCGCCGAACGCTACGCCGTGGACTGGGTATGCGACGGCAACAGCGCGCAGCTGGCGATGGCCCACGACGTGTACGACCTGGTGCTGCTGGACCTGGGCCTGCCCAAGCGCAGCGGGCTCCAGGTGCTGCGCGAATACCGCAAGCAGGGCGGGGCGGCGAAGGTCTTGATCATGACGGCGCGCGACAGCACCGCCGAGCGGGTCGAAGGCCTGGACAGCGGCGCCGACGATTACCTGGTCAAGCCCTTCGACCTCGACGAGCTGTTTGCCCGGATCCGTGCGCTGCTGCGGCGCAGCGCCGGGCGCGTGGTGCCGAACATCATCCATCGCGGCGTGACCCTGAACCTCGCGACGCATGAAGCGTTTTTCGAGTCGACCCCGCTGCACCTGCCGGCGCGCGAGTTCGCCTTGCTGGCGGTGCTGCTCGACCCGCCCGGCCAGGTCATCTCGAAAGCGCGCCTCGAGGAGAAGCTGTATGGCTGGAGCGAGCGGATCGAGAGCAATGCGGTCGACGTCCACGTCCATCACCTGCGCAAGAAGCTGGGGGCCGATTTCATCCGGAACGTGCGCGGCGTCGGCTACCTGGTCGGCAAGGACGAATGAAGACGATCCGCCACAAGCTCCTGATCGGTCTGCTGGGCGGCGCGCTGGTGTGCACGCTGGCGGCAGGCGTGGCGATGTATGCCAAGCTGCTGGAAGAGGCCAACGAGCTGTTCGACTACCAGTTGCGCCAGTTCGCGGCCACCGTCTCGGAGCGCGATGCGCTGCGGCAGACCGTGCACGCGAAAGGCGATCCCGAAGAGAACATCCTGGTCGAGATCTGGGACGATCGCGGCGCGCTGCGCTTCAGCTCGAGTCAGACCCCGGCGCCGGTGTTGGCGCAGGTTGCGCGGCCCGGCTATTCCATCACCGTTGCACACGGCGAGCGCTGGCGCGTGTATGCGGAGCGGCGCGACGGCGGCATGGTCCAGGTGGCGCAGGCGGTGGCGGGGCGCGAGCGGCTCGCCGCGGGGATCGCCTTGCGCTCGCTGCTGCCCTTCCTGTTGGTGATGCCGATCCTCGGCCTGATCATTTACGTGGTGGTCGGCCGCAGCCTGCTGCCCTTGAGCCGGCTGGCGCAGGCGGTCGGGCGGCGCTCGCCGCAGGCCTTGCAACCGGTGCCGCCCGAAGGCCAGCCGCCGGAACTGGCGCCGGTGGTCAGCGCGCTCAACGATTTGCTGCGCCAGCTCGACCATGCGCTCGCGAGCCAGCGCGCCTTCGTGGCCGATGCGGCGCATGAGTTGCGCTCGCCGCTGACGGCGCTGAAGCTGCAACTGCAGCTGGCCGAACGCGCGCCCGACGACAGCCAGCGCCAACTGGCGTTCTCCAAGCTGCATGAACGGCTCGACCGCTCGACCCATCTGGTGCAGCAATTGCTGGCGTCCGCGCGCTACGAGTTCAGCCCGGCCGGGCGGCGGGTCGCCCCGCTCGACCTGTTCGACCTTGCGCAGCGCGGCGTGGCCGACCGCTATGCCGACGCTTGCGTCCGCGGGGTCGACCTGGGTGTCGTCGGCCAGGCCGGCATCGCGCTGGTCGCGGGCGATTTCGACGACTTGCTGGTCCTGTTGAACAATCTGCTCGACAATGCCTTGCGCCATGCCGGCGCGGGCGGGCAGGTCGACGTCGAGGTGGCGCTCGACGGCGGCTGTCCGGCCATCCGCGTCACCGATACCGGGCCCGGAATTCCGCAGCATGAGCGCGCGCGCGTGTTCGACCGCTTTTACCGCGGCGAGGGCGGCGGCGGCTGGGGCAGCGGGCTCGGCTTGTCGATCGTGCGCGGCGTCGCGGCCACACACGCGGCCGAGGTGCAGCTGGGCGACGGGCCGGACGGCAAGGGGCTGCGGGTGGCGGTTCGATTTCCTTCCCCGCCGGCACTGGCCTAAGGCGCGCCGGTATTGCTCGAAATTCGCTAGTATCCGGGATTCGAAGCAAGGCGTCGGACGGTACGATGAAGAGTCAGTTGTTGCAAGATATTAACGAGGTCGCCTCGTCGGCGGCCGCGTCTCCTGCGGCGAAGCGCCCTGAGCCCCACCCGCAAGCGAAGACCGCGGAGCCGGGATTTGGGCGAGCGGAGCCGGCATTTGCACGAGCGGAGCCGGCATTTGCACGGGCGGAGCCTTCGCCGTTTGCCAGCGAGCGTCCGGACTGGCAGGGCGTGCAGGCCGAGCCGGAGCCGCATTGGTTCGACCGCTGGGGCAGGCGGGTCGCGGGATGGAGCGCCGGGATCGCGTTGACTGCCCTGGTCGCGGGGGGCGGCTACTGGTTGTATCGCGAGAGCAGCATCGAGAATACGCTGGTGCAGGTGGCAAGGAATTCCGCGCCGGCCTTGCAGACGGGGCCGCCGGCCGCCGCGCCGGCGCCGAGCGCGACGTCCGCAGCGGCCTCGGCCCCGGGCACGGCGTCAGTTCCAGCTTCTGTGCCAGCGTCAGTTCCAGCGTCTGCGCCGGCGTCCACAGCGGCTCCGGCCGCTCCGCCTGCCGCAGTGCCGGAACCAGCTGTCGATATCCCAGCCCTTGCGGCGGCGCCGGCGCCAGCCGCACGGAAACTCTCACAACTTCCAGTCAAGCCGGCCAGTATCAGGCCGCACCACCAAGCCTTGGTTCCCCCGGTAGAAGCAGAGACCGCGCACACCGGGGAACTGGCGGACACGCTGAAGCAATGCCGCGCACTCGGCTACCATGCGTCCCAATGCCTGAAGCGCGGCTGTACGATGACCCGGTACGGTTTGGCCTGCAAGGGATAGGCCATGCCCGGCGCTCGATCGGTTGCGCGGACTAAATCTTCCCGATGACCTTGCTGATCTGCGTCAGCTGGCGTTCGTTCCGTTCGCTATACCGGTCAGTCAGATAAGCGCTGCGGCCGCGCAGCAGCAGCGTGAATTTGAACAGTTCTTCCATCACGTCGACCATGCGGTCATAGTAGGCCGACGGCTTCATGCGTCCGTCGTCCTCAAACTCCTGATAGGCCTTCGGCACCGAGGACTGGTTCGGGATGGTGAACATGCGCATCCAGCGGCCCAGCAGGCGCAGGGTGTTCACCACATTGAACGATTGCGATCCGCCGCATACCTGCATCACCGCGAGTGTACGGCCCTGGCTGGGGCGCATCGCACCCTGCTCCAGCGGGATCCAGTCGATCTGGTTCTTCATCACGGCGGTGATGGCGCCGTGCCGCTCCGGACTGCACCAGACCTGGCCTTCGGACCACATCGACAGCGCGCGCAACTCGACGACCTTGGGGTGGGTTTCGGGAACGCTGCCAGCCATCGGCAGCTCCGTGGGGTCGAAGATCTTGACTTCCGCGCCGAAGTGCTCGAGGATGCGCGCCGCCTCGTAGGTGAGGAAGCGGCTGAACGAGCGTTCGCGCAGCGAACCATACAGCAGGAGGATGCGCGGTGGATGCGTCAGCTCGCCCGCTGGTGCGAGCTTGTCCAGCGTTGGCATGTCGAGTTGCGGCGCCTTGATGTTCGGGAGCTCTGACAAACTGTTATCCATTTTCATCATTCCTTGTTAGCCGAGCCGGATGGCCAGGGCTGATAGCGTAATCAGCAGAACCGGCAGGGTGAGCGCAATCCCGACGCGGAAATAATAGCCCCACGATATGTCGATTTTCTTATTGGCGAGCACATGCAGCCATAGCAAGGTGGCCAAGCTGCCGATCGGCGTGATCTTCGGACCGAGGTCGCTGCCGATCACATTGGCAAAGATCATGGCTTCGCGCACTGCGCCTTGAGCGCTGGTCGAGTCGATCGACAGGGCGCCGATCAGGACGGTCGGCATATTGTTCATGATGGAGGAGAGGAATGCAGTGATCAAGCCCGTGCCGATGGCGGCGCCCCACACGCCGTGTTGGGCACACTCGTTCAGCAAGCCGGTCAGGTATCCGGTAAGCCCGGCGTCGCGCAGGCCGAACACCACCAGATACATTCCCAGGGAGAAAACGACGATCTTCCATGGCGCGTTTCTGATCACCTGACGCGTCGAGATGACGTGCCCTCTCGCCGCGACCGCAAACAACAGCGCCGCGCCGGCGGCGGCCACCGCGCTGATCGGAACGCCCAAGCGCTCAAGCCCGAAAAAACCTATCAGCAGCATCCCGAGTACCCACCAGCCCGCAACGAAGGTGGCGCGGTCGCGAATTGCCTCGGCAGGGCGTTTCAGCTGCGCCATGTCATAGTCTTTGGGAATGTCGTTTCGAAAGAAAATCATCAATGCAGCCAGCGTCGCGGCCACCGACACGACATTCACCGGCACCATCACGGCGGCGTAGCGGGCGAAGCCGATCTTGAAATAGTCGGCCGAAACGATATTCACCAGGTTCGACACCACCAGGGGCAGGCTGGCTGTGTCCGCGATGAACCCGGCAGCCATGACGAAGGCCAGCGTCGCTTTCGGGGTGAATCTCAGTGCCACCAGCATGGCAATGACGATCGGCGTCAGGATCAGTGCGGCGCCATCGTTGGCAAACAGCGCCGCCACGGCAGCTCCCAGCAGGACCAATAGCACAAACAGCCTGCGGCCGCTGCCGCGGCCCCAGCGTGCCACGTGCAGCGCCGCCCATTCAAAAAAACCGGCCTTGTCGAGCAAGAGGCTAATAATGATGACCGCGACGAAGCTGCCGGTGGCGTTCCAGACGATATGCCAGACCAGGGGAATGTCGGACAGGTGAATCACGCCTGCAAGCAAGGCGGCGACCGCGCCCAAGGACGCACTCCAGCCGATGCCAAGGCCGCGAGGCTGCCAAATGACGAGCATGAGCGTTGCGAGAAAAATGATGGAAGCGGTAAGCACCGTGAATCCTTATTGTTTTTGCTTATGGCAGCAGGGCGCCGCAGCGGTCCAACTCGCTTTTGAGGCGCGCGCGATCGGCCTTCAGCTCGTCGAGCGGCAGCGCGAGGAAGGCTTCGATCCGGGTACGCAGGATGCGGTAGGCCGTCATGAACGCGGCATCGATTTCTTCGTCGGTACCGGTCGCGTGGGCAGGATCGTCCACGCCCCAATGCGTACGCAGGACGGGGCCGAGGTAAGCCGGGCAAGTCTCGCCGGCGGCGCTCGCGCAGACTGTGACGACGATGTCCGGCGTGGCGGGCAGCTTGTCCCACGACTTGCTGTAAAACCCGTCGGTCGACATGCCCTCGCGCGCCAGCAGGGCCAGCGAGCGCGGATGGACGTAGCCCGCAGGCCGGCTGCCGGCGCTCATTGCCTTCCACCCCGTGGGCGCGAGGTGGTTGAAGGTGGCCTCGCCGAGGATGGAGCGGCAGGAGTTGCCGGTGCAAAGGAATAGGACGTTCATGCAAGTGGGTTCCGGTTGCTTGGATGGGACAGGGCGGGTTTCCCGCTCAGGTCGACGCTGGGTCTTTGGCGCATTCACGCGATAGCAGGGGCGAACATGGATTTCCGCCGCAGCAGTTCTCGGTGAGAAATCCGATCAGCGCATTCATGACGTCGAAATTCGCGGCATAGATCACATAGCGGCCATCCTGGCGCGCACTGACCAGGCCAGCATGGCTGAGCTCCTTGAGATGGAAGGACAGCGACGAGGACGCAATGCCCAAGTGCTCCGCAATTTTGGTGGCCGCCATGCCGGACGGGCCGACGGTGACGAGCAGACGGAAAACGGCGAGCCGCGAATCCTGCGCGAGTGCCGACAGCGCGATCAGGGCGTCCTTGGTGTCCATAATTTGGCTCCGGGTAAGTTGATTCGATAATTCTACAACAGTCGAAATATAAAAGTAAATCTCGTGCGCTGTCCTTGCCGGGCTCCCTGAGTTTGCGTGCTCGAGGATGTGTTATCATTTTTAGCAATCATGAAACTGTCCCGTCCATCGCGCTTCGTCGCCGCGCTCGTTACGCTCCTCAGCTTGCTGTTCACACAGCTGGCCGTGGCGGCGTACGCCTGTCCGGCCGAGAGCAGCGCTCCGATGGCGATGTCGGCCGCTATGGGCAACGGCGACATGGCAGGGTGCCAGGGGATGGACCAGCACGCGCTGTGCGCAGCGCACTGCGATCCGGGTCATCAGTCCCTCGATACGCCGGGCTCGCCCCATGTGCAGCCCTTCGTTCCGGCTGCGCTGGCCGTCGTGCTCGCCGCAGGCGCCACGCAGCAGCCGGCCATCGCGCACCGCGATCCTTACCGCTTGACGCGCACTACCGCGCCGCCGCTCGCCATCCGCAACTGCTGTTTCCGCATCTAACCTGCCAGATCGCTTAGGTCCTCATCGCCGCGCCGTTGCGCCCGCGATGTCGTTCACTGCTTTCTGGAGGTATCATGTTTTCCCCATTTTCAGCGCGCACTTCCGGGCGCGCGCGCGTCGCACTCGCGGCCTTGCTGCTGGCCGCTTTTTCTACCGGCGTCCTGGCGTCCGAGGGTTCGCTCACGCTGGCGCAGGCCCAGCGACTTGCCGTCCTGCGCTCGCGCCAATTGGCCGGCATCGATTCGGCCGCCGCCGCCTCGCGCGACATGGCGGTCGCCGCCGGCCAGTTGCCGGACCCGGTCCTCAAGCTTGGCGTCGACAATCTGCCCGTCAGCGGCGGCGACCGGCTTAGTCTCGGCAACGATTTCATGACCATGCGCCGGGTCGGCATCGCGCAGGAATTGACGCGCTCCGACAAACGCCACTGGCGCGCCGAGAGCTACGCGCGCACGGCGGACAAGGCCGCGGCCGAGAAGGCCGTGATCACGGCGGCGATCGAACGCGATACGGCCATCGCCTGGCTGGAGCGCTACTACGGGGAGGAAGCCATCAAGCTGATCGCCGACCAGGCGCTGCAGGCAAGGCAGGCGATCGAAGCGGCCGAAGGCGCATATCGGGGCGGCCGCGGCAGTCAAGCCGACGTGCTGGCAGCGCGCAGTGCGCTGGCCATGATCGGCGACCGCGCCAGCGAAGCCGAACGGCGCGTGCGCAAGGCGAAGACCGCGCTGGCCCGCTGGATTGGCGCTGAGGCCGATCTGCCGCTGGACGGCGCGCCCGACATCGACGCCATCCCGCTCGAACCGGCACGGCTGGAAGCGCAACTGGCGCATCACCCGCAGCTCGCCGTGCTGGGACGCCAGGAAGACATCGCGCAGGCGGAGGCGAAGTTGGCGGAAGCCGGCAGGAGGGCCGACTGGAGCGTCGAGGTCGCGTTCCAGCAGCGTGGTCCCGCGTATTCGAACATGATCTCGGTCGGCGTGTCGGTGCCCTTGCAATGGGACCGAGACAAGCGGCAGGACCGCGAACTGGCCGCCAAACTGGCGCTGGCCGACCAGGCGAAAGCCGAACGCGAAGAAGCGCAGCGCATGCATCTGGCCGAGACGCAGACCATGATCGATGACTGGACCAGCGGCCGCGAACGGATCGCCCGCTACCGGCGCGAGCTGCTGCCCCTGGCCAGCGCCCGTACCCAGGCGGTGCTGTCGGCCTACCGCGGCGGCAAGGCGTCGCTGGCCGACCTGCTGGCTGCACGCAGCAACGAGACCGAGGTCCGCTTGCAGGCCGTGCAGCTGCAAATGGATACCGCACGCGCCTGGGCGCAGCTCAATTTTCTGGTCCCGAACGCGAACAAGGACGTCCAATGAAACAGCAAAACATATTCATCGCCTTGATCGCGGTTGGCGTCCTCGCGGCCGGTGGCGCCGGCGTGTACCGGGCTGGCGAGAACGCGGGAAGGAAGGCAGCCGCGCCGATGACGGCCACGCAGCAAGGCGGCGCCGACCAGAAGCCCTTGTACTGGCACGACCCGATGGTCCCCGGCCAGAGGTTCGACAAACCGGGCAAGTCGCCGTTCATGGATATGCAGCTGGTTCCCGTGTATGGCGGCGCAGGCCGCGATGAGGGCATGGTGACCATCAGCCCGCGCGTGCAGCAGAACCT
>DASRXO010000526.1:0-2064 GCA_035654095.1 Telluria sp. | reverse complement strand
GCGGCTGACCGTGCAGTAAGGCGGCGCCGGCGGCGGCCCCGGCCGCCGCATCTTTCCTCGATGTCGGGCAAACCGATCGCCCGCTCGCGGGTCAAATCATGATGACCCGCTTCAAAGATCGCATGCACGCCGGCAAGCTGCTGGCGCACGAACTCGACGCTTACGCCCACCATCCGGACGCCATCGTGCTGGCCCTGCCGCGCGGCGGCGTGCCGGTCGGTTTCGCGCTGGCGCGCGCGCTCGAGCTCGCGCTCGACGTCCTGCTGGTACGCAAGCTCGGGATGCCGGGCCACGAGGAATATGCGATCGGCGCGGTCGGCAGCGGCGGCGTGCGGGTGCTGCAGCGCGAAGCGATCGAACTGTCCGGCGTGCAACCCGAGCTCATCGCTACGCTGGTTGCGCGCGAGCAAGCGGTGATCGAGCGGCGCGAGCGCCTGTACCGCGGCGCCCGCCCGCCGCCGGCGCTGGCCGGACGGACCGTGATCCTGGCCGACGACGGCCTGGCCACCGGCGCCAGCATGCGCGCCGCGGTCGCCGTGGCGCGTGCCCAGGGCGCGGCCCGGATCGTGATCGCGGTGCCGGTCGGCGCGCCCGACAGCGTCGAGGCGCTGGCGGCCGAGGTCGACCAGATCGCCTGCCTGAGCACGCCGATGCTGTTTCGCGCGGTCAGCCAGTGGTACCGCAGCTTCGACCAGACCAGCGATGCCGAAGTGCAGGACTTGCTGGCCATCGCCTGGCGCGACCAGGCGCGCCAGCCGGCCGCGACCCATCCATGAAAGGAGGCCTCGATGTCATCGACTACCCTGCGCCCGCCCAGCGCCGCGCTGGCCGGCGCCGCCCACCCGCTGCACGGCACGCCGCACGACCATGACGCGCTGATGCAACTGGTCGGCGCGGCGCGCCTCGTGCTGCTCGGCGAAGCCAGCCACGGCACCCACGAATTCTATGAAGAACGCGCCCGCATCACCCAGCGCCTGATCGAAGAAAAAGGCTTCGACGCCGTCGCGGTCGAGGCCGACTGGCCGGACGCCTACCGCGTCAACCGCTACGTGCGCGGCCAGGGCGGCGACCCGGACGCGATGCGCGCGCTGGACGGCTTCCGGCGCTTCCCGGCCTGGATGTGGCGCAACACCGACGTGCTCGATTTCACCGCCTGGCTGCGCCGCCGTAACGAGCGCCGCGCGCCGGCCGCGCGCGCCGGCTTCTACGGCCTCGACCTGTACAGCATGTTCACCTCGATCGACGAGGTGCTGCGCTACCTCGACCAGGTCGATCCGCACGCCGCGCAGGAAGCGCGCGCCCGCTACGCCTGCTTCGACCGCTACACCGAAGACAGCCAGCAATACGCCTACGAGGCGGGGATGGGCATGTCCGAGTCCTGCGCCAACGGCGCGATCACCCAGTTGCACCAGCTGCAGCAGCGCGCCCTCGACTACATGCAGGGCGACGGCGCGGACGCCGGCGACGCCTATTTCTACGCCCAGCAAAACGCGCGGCTGGTGATGAACGCCGAAGAGTATTACCGCACCATGTTCCGCGGCAGCATCGCCTCGTGGAACTTGCGCGACCGCCACATGGCCGAGACCCTCGATGCGCTGGCCCAGCACCTGCAGCAGCGCAACGGGCGGCCCGCCAAGCTGGTGGTGTGGGCCCACAATTCCCACCTCGGCGACGCGCGCGCGACCGAGGCCGGCCGCGCCGGCGAATGGAACCTCGGCCAGATGGTGCGCGAGCGCTATGAGGAGGAATGCCGCCTGATCGGCTTTTCCACCTACCAGGGCTGGGTCACCGCGGCCTCGAACTGGGACGGTCCGGCCGAGCGCAAGCGGGTGCGGCCCGGCTTGCCCGGCAGTTACGAGGAAGTCTTCCACGACAGCGGCCTGGGCCGCTTCATGCTGCCGCTGCGCAGCGCCGGCGCGGCGCGCGAAGCCCTGATGGAGGCGCGGCTGCAGCGTGCGATCGGCGTGCTCTACCTGCCGCAGCGCGAGCGCCAGAGCCATTATTTTCACGCCCAGCTGCCGCGCCAGTTCGACGCCATGATCCATATCGACAGCACCGAGGCGG
>DASRXO010000525.1:0-2916 GCA_035654095.1 Telluria sp. | reverse complement strand
GACGGTGTCGATCAGCAGGATCAGCAGCGCGACCAGCACCGCGGCCCCGGTCATGCGGCTCGCGAGATCGACCGGGTCCCAGATCGCCTTGCCGTACAAGACCACGGTGGCCGAGGTGACGATCACCGCCAGCATCGCCAGTAAGCCCATCGGCACCGGCAGGCCGACCGATTGGCCCAGCACCTGGTCGCGCTGCGACCTGGCGAAGCGGGTGAAGTCGGGGATGTTCAACGCCAGCGTGGCCCAGAAGCCGACCATCGCCGTCAGCGAGGGCCAGAACGAGGTCCAGAACTGGCCGGCCTTCTTGCCGCCTTCGACGAACTGCGAGGGCTGGTCGAGCAGCGGGCCGAAGCCGCCGGCCTTGTTGTAGACCCAGCCGAGCAGCACGAAGCAGATCACGATCTTCAGGGGTGCGGTGTAGGTCTCGAGTTTGCGGATCGAGTCCATGCCGTGCACGATGTACCAGAACTGGATCGCCCAGAACGCGAGAAAGCACAGCAGCTGGCCGCCGTTGATGCCGAGGCCCGCGATCTTGTCGCCGCCGATCTGGTGCCCGAGCAGCACGCCGAGCAGGGTATAGATCATGCTGCCGCCGAACCAGGTCTGGATGCCGTACCAGCCGCAGGCCACGATCGCACGCATCAGCGCCGGGATCCGCGCGCCGGTGGTGCCGAACGAGGAACGCGCCAGCACCGCATAAGGGATGCCGTACTTGGTGCCGGCGTGGCCGATCAGGAGCATCGGCAGCAGCACGATGGCGTTCGCCAGGAACACGGTGAGCACCGCCTGGTAGCCGGACATCCCGCCTTCGATCAGGCTCGCCGACAGGGTGTAGGCCGGGATGCACATCACCATCCCGACCCACAGCGCCGCGAAGTGGTACCAGCGCCAGGTGCGCTGCGCCGCGGTGGTGGGAGCGAGGTCTTCGTTCCAAAGCTGAGTGCTGCCTGACAGGTCTCTACTCACAGTGCTTTCTCCATCGGTTGGACGCCAAACCAGTGTATCGCAAACTTGTCCGCGTGGGCACGGTGCCCGTACCCACCCTACGCACATCGGTCGTCGTCCGCGTGGGCACGGTGCCCGTACCCACCCTACGCAAACCGGTCGTCATCCGCGTGGGCACGGTGCCCGTACCCACCCTACGCAAACCGGTCGTCGTCCGCGTGGGCACGGTGCCCGTACCCACCCTACGCAAGCCGGTCGTAGGGTGGGTACGGTTCCACCGTGCCCACGCGCGTGCGGACGTCAACCCGCAACTTCGGCACGCGGGTTGCGCGGATCCTGCGTCCAGTTCATGTACGGCTTGCCGGTCTGCTGCGGCACCATGGTAATGCAGGCCTCGACCGGGCAGGTAATCTCGCACAGGTTGCAGCCCACGCATTCGTGCTCGATCACCTCGTAGGTGCGCACCCCGGCCGCGTCGATCAACTGCGCGATCGACTGGTGCGAGGTGTCCTCGCACGCCACGTAGCACTTGCCGCACTTGATGCACTTTTCCTGGTCGATCTGGGCGATCACCTGGTAGTTCATGTCGAGGTATTTCCAATCCGTGGTGTTCGGCACCGCCTTGCCCGAGAACTCGGCGATGCTCTTGTAACCCTTCTCGTCCATCCAGCGCGACAGCCCGTCCTTCATCTCTTCGACGATGCGAAAGCCGTGCAGCATGGCGGCGGTACAGACCTGCACCGAGCCGGCGCCGAGCGCGATGAATTCGGCCGCGTCGCGCCAGTTGCCGATGCCGCCGATGCCGGAAATCGGCAGGCCATGCGTGAGTGGATCGCGGGCGATTTCGGCCACCATGTTCAGCGCAATCGGCTTGACCGCCGAGCCGCAGTAGCCGCCATGGGTGCTCGCGTTGCCCACCACCGGGAAGGCCACCATGCGATCGAGGTCGAGGTGGGTGATCGAGTTGATGGTGTTGATCAGCGAGACCGCATCGGCGCCGCCGGCCAGCGCCGCGCGCGCCGGCTTGCGCACGTCGGTGATGTTGGGCGTGAGCTTGACGATCACCGGCAGCTTCGAGTGCGTCTTGCACCAGCGCGTGACCAGCTCCACGTACTCCGGCACCTGGCCCACGGCCGCGCCCATCCCGCGCTCCGGCATCCCGTGCGGGCAGCCGAAATTGAGTTCGATGCCGTCCGCGCCGGTCGCCTCGACCTTGGGCAGGATCTCGGCCCACAGCGCCTCTTCGCAGGGCAGCATCAGCGAGACGATCATCGCGCGGTCCGGCCAGTCCTTCTTGACCTGGGTGATCTCCCGCAGGTTGATCTCGAGGCTGCGGTCGGTAATCAGTTCGATGTTGTTGAAGCCGAGGACCTCGCGGTTCTTGCCGTAGTGCGCCGAGTAGCGCGACGACACGTTGACCGCGGCCGGGTCTTCGCCCAGCGTCTTCCACACCACGCCGCCCCACCCCGCTTCGAAGGCGCGCACCACGTTGTAGGCCTTGTCGGTCGGCGGCGCGGACGCCAGCCAGAACGGATTGGGCGATTTGATGCCGCAGAAGTCGATGCTCAGGTCAGCCATTATGCAGCCCCCACTTTGGTTTGGATGTCGTTATGGATCGCGTGTGCGGCCAGCTTGCCATGCTGGACCGCCTGCACCGTCAGGTCCTGCCCCGGCGCGACGCAATCGCCGCCCGCGTACACACCCGGCAGCGCGGTGCGGAAGTGATCGTCGACGCGAATCTTGTCGCCCTCGCGCGCGATCGCCTGCGCCATCGGACCGGCCAGGCCGGCCGGGTCCATGCTCTGGCCGATGGCCTTGAACACGGCGTCGGCGGCGATCTCGATGAAGGCGCCGGTGCCGGCCAGGCGGCCGTCCGCCAGCCTGGTCTCTTCGAAGCGCATGCCGCGTACGCGGCCGGCGTCGTCGAGCAGCACTTCGAGCGGTGCGGCCCAGGTACGCATGCGGACCTGG
>DASRXO010000524.1:0-5391 GCA_035654095.1 Telluria sp. | reverse complement strand
CCGCCACGCCCACCGTTGCCGCCGTCGCCGCCGGCGCCTCCTTTTGCAGTGCCGGTGTCACCGCCACTGCCACCGCGTCCTGCATCGGCATAGCTGCCGCCGCCGCTGGCGCCTTTCTGGTTGCCGGTTTTACCACCCGAGCCACCAATGGCCTTGCCGCCGTTGCCGCCATCGGCGCCGTCACCGCCTTTGGCAATGCTCCTGCCGCCGTCGCCGCCGATCGCGCGGCTGCTGCCGCCTTTGCCGCCGTTGGCCGAGGCCTTGCCGCTGTCGCCGCCGTAGGTATCGGCGACCTTGCCGCCGTTGCCGCCGCTGGCGCGGGCGTTGCCGCCATCGCCGCCACTGCCGCCATTTTCACCATCCCCGCCGCGGCCGGTCTGCGCGTTTTTGGCCGACCCGCCATTGCCGCCGTCGCCGCCCTCTGCATCGCCGACCTTGGCGGTGCCGTTGCTGGCCTTGCCGCCGTCGGCGTCGCCGCCGTTGGCATGGGTCGATGCGGAACCGCCTTTCGAGTCGCCGCCGCTGGCGCCCCTGCCGCTGGCATCGCCGCCTTTTCCGTTACCGCCATTGCCGCCTTTGCCCGAGGCGCCATTCGCGTTGCCTTCATTGCTCGCCACGTTGCCGATGTGATGGACGCTGTTGCCGGTCACCGAGCCTTCCAGCTTGCTGGTCGCGGTGGCGCTGGAGTGATTGAAGGAATTGGTCGTCGTCGCCGTGGCCGTGCTTGCGTTGTTGGCGGCGGCAGTCCCGCTGCCCGATGCGTCGGAATCGCCCTCGCTTCTGAACTTGCCAGTGCTGTTGTCGTTGTGGTTGTTGGTGTTGGTCTCCGTATCGGTCTTGGTAATGGTCTTGGTATCGGTATCGGTCTTGTTGATGTTGGTCGTCCTGGTATCCGTCTTGGTAATGGTCTTCGTGTCCGTGCTCGAGTCATTCTTGTTGATGGTCTGGTTCGAAGTGGAACCGTCGTTTGCCAAGGAACCACTACCCCTTTGGGTGTTGTTGGCAGTCGCATTCTGCGTGGTCCCGGCGCTGTTGGTAGACGCGGTATTGGTTTGCTGGGCTTGGGCAGTCATGCCCCATGCCATGGCAACGGCCGCTGCGAGAATACTAAGTTTCATAAAAGAACTCCTTCCCTGATGACGTGAGAAAACTCATGAGCTCGCCGATATTGAGCGCGCAAGACATCCCATAGCAAACACGGTGCCAGCCCGAGCACCGCCGCCAAGTCCTTGATATCGAAGGCGAATCCGGCCGCTATGTGCGCCATTTCACATAAACAGTTCCTGCATGCCAAGACTGGCTGCGCGGGGTGTCACAGGACTGTGACAGCGCGCGTTGCCGGGCGCCCCACGCTTGCGACAGGCCGCCCGCAAACCCGTGCGGAATCAAGCACTTGAAGCGCTGCGCATGACGTGATTGCAGTGTCGGCCGGTGTCTCGGAGATGTGACAGGCAGGGCGCCGGACAGCCGGCGTCAGAAGGTGATGTGATGCTTGGCCAGCAAGCGGTACAGGGTCATGCGCGAGACCCCAAGCTCGTGCGCCGCGTGGGTGACAGTGCCGGCCCGGTCGAGGCTGGCACAAATCGCGATGCGTTCGGCGCGCACCAGCGAATCCTTGAGCGCCTCGCCGGGCGCGGACGCGAGGTGGTCTGTCAAATCGAGGTCCCCGGGTGTGATCAGGCGGCCCTCGGCCAGCACCAGTGCGCGCCGGATACGGTTGATCAGTTCGCGCACGTTGCCGGGCCAGTCGTGGCGTATCATGGCCTGCATCGCCGCGCTGCTGAAGCCCTTGATGTGGGCGCCCTTGTCGACCGCATAGGTGTCGAAAAAATGTTCGGCCAAGGCCGGCAGGTCGGCCTTGCGCTCGCGCAGCGGCGGCACGTCGATCGGCAGCACATTGAGGCGATAAAACAGGTCTTCACGGAACAAGCCTTGCGCCACGGCCTGCTGCAAATTGACGTGCGAGGCGGCGATCACGCGCGCATCGACGGCGGTGCTGCGCGTGGCGCCGACCCGGTGGATCGTCCCCTCTTGCAGGAAGCGCAACAGGTTCGATTGCAAGTCCTTCGGCAGGTCGCCGATCTCGTCGAGGAAGACGGTGCCGCCCTGGGCCGATTCGATCAGCCCGGCCTTGCCCTTCGAGGCGCCGGTGAACGCGCCGCGCTCGTAGCCGAACAGCTCCGACTGGACCAGGCTGGCCGGGATCGCCCCGCAGTTGATCGGCACAAACGGCCCCTTGGCGCGCGTCGAATGCGCGTGGATGGCCAAGGCCGTGAGTTCCTTGCCGGAGCCGCTTTCGCCGCCGATCAGCACCGGCGCATTGACCAGGGCCACCTTGCGGATGTGGGAGCGCAAGCGCTTGATCGCCGCGCACTCGCCGGTAATCGGCTCGACGGCGTCGGGCCGCAAGCCGACGCGCGGCCGCTCGCGCAACATGGCCCAGCCGTAGGCGTGGCCCAGGGTGTGGGCCAGCCGCAAAGGATCGACCGGGTTGGTGTGGAAATCGCACAGATGGTCGATCACCAGCTCGCGGCAGGCGCGCGATTCCAGGGTACGCGGCGCGAAGACGCCTACCCACTGCACGCTCGCGTGTTGACGCAGGAAACGATCCATCTCCGTGGTGCAATGGGCGTCAGCGATGTCGACCAGCAGGCCGACCACGAAGCGCTGGTCGCGCAGGGCACGGCCAGCGCCCTCCAGGTCGCTGACAATGCACATGTCCCAGTCGGCCAACACGCCACAACTCATCCTTGCCACGTTGCTGCCATTGACCGAAATGCACAGCACACGCTTCATTTGCGTCGTCATCACAACCGCTTTTCTTCTCAATGTATTTACGCTCTCATCCACTCCAGTGTAACGAAGTTGGCCGGTCTCGACTACCGGTGGTGTTGCGTGCGCGGGACAAGCGCGCATATTTCCCGCTCATGCGCTATTCCGCGTCCGCTTGCCGCTCAGGATGGGCGGCGGCGAAGGCGGGGAGCTCGCTGCAGGCGGCGTCAATGCGGGCGATCGAGGGATAGGGAGCGAGGTCGACCTCGAAGCGTTGGGCGTTGAAGACTTGCGGCACCAGGCAGCAGTCGGCTATGCTCGGCGTGTCGCCGTGGCAAAAGCGGCCGGTGTCGGCGTCGCGCGCGAGGTGGGCTTCGAGCGCGGCCAGGCCCACCCGCACCCAATGGCGGTACCACTCGTTCTTGGCTTGTTCCTCGACATGCAGCGTATGCTTCAGGTACTTCAGCACGCGCAAGTTGTTGATGGGATGCGTGTCGCACGCCACCATCTGCGCCAGCGCCCGCACCCGCGCACGGCCGAGCGCATCGCGCGGCAGCAGCGGCGCCAGCGGATGCACCTCGTCGAGGTATTCGATGATCGCCAGCGATTGCGTGATCGTCGCCCCCTCGTCCACCAGCGCCGGCAGCAAGGCGCTTGGGTTGAGGTCGCGGTAGGCGTCCTGCAGTTGCTGGCCGCCATCCTTGAGCAGGTGCACCGGCACCGCCTCGTACGGCAAGCCCTTCAAGTTCAGGGCGATGCGCACGCGATACGCGGCGGAACTGCGAAAGTAAGTGTAAAGCTTCATGTCTTGCGCCCCTCGTAAGGTGCGACCAGCTGGTCGATCGCGCCGAACATGCTGGCGCCCTGCCCGTCCATCATCTCGATCCGCACCCGGTCGCCGAAGGTGAGGAAGGGCGTCGTCGGCGCGCCCTGCTCGATGGTTTCAAGCATGCGCACTTCGGCCAGGCAGCAGTAGCCGACCCCGCCGTTCTCGATGCGCGACCCATGCAGGCCGCCCTGCTTGTTCGACACGGTGCCCGAACCGATGATGCTGCCGGCCGCCAGTTCGCGCGTCAGCGCGGCATGCGCCACCAGTTGCGCGAAGTTGAAGGCCATGTCCTCGCCCGCATTCGGCTTGCCGAACGGGCGGCCGTTGAGCGCGACCAGCAGCGGCAGGTGCAGCTTGCTGTCGCGCCAGGCGTCGCCCAGTTCGTCGGGCGTGACGGCCACCGGCGAAAACGCGCTGGCCGGCTTCGACTGGAAGAAGCCGAAGCCCTTGGCCAGCTCGCCCGGAATCAGCGTGCGCAGCGAGACATCGTTGACCAGCATGACGAGCCGGATTGCCGCCGCGCACTGGTCCGCGCGCGCCCCCATCGCCACGTCGCCGGTGACGACCGCGACTTCGGCTTCCAGGTCGATGCCCCAGTCTTCGGACAGCGCCCGGATCGGATCGCGCGGCCCGACGAAGGAATCGGAGCCGCCCTGGTACATCAGCGGATCGCTGTAGAACGAGGCCGGCACCTCGGCATGGCGCGCCTTGCGCACCAGCTCCACGTGATTGAGGTAGGCCGAGCCGTCGGCCCACTGGTAGGCGCGCGGCAGCGGCGAATGGCAGTCGGCCTCGACGAAGGGCTGGGCCGCCAGCGCGCTGCCGTCGTTCAGGTCCGCATACACCTGGCGCAGCGGCGCCGACACGCGGTCCCAGTGTTCCAGCGCGAACTGGAGGGTGGCGGCGATCTTCGGCACCCGCTGGCAGCTGCGCAGGTCGCGGCCGACCACCACCAGCGATCCGTCGCGGCCGCCGGCTTTCAAGGTAGCGAGCTTCATCGGCCGGCCTCAGTGTTTCTCATGCATCCAGGCCGCATGCTTCGGCGCCTTGCGGGTGAGCGCCCATTCATCGAGCATGTCCCATTTCACCTCGTCGAGCTTGCGCATCATTTCGGGCGTGCCGGTGTTGACGGCCAACTCCAGGCGATGCCCGTTCGGATCGAAGAAGTAGATCGACTTGAAGATCGTGTGGTTGGTCGGCCCGATCACCTCGATGCCGTCGGCTTCGAGGCGCGCCTTGGCGGCCAGCAGCTCGTCCATCGACGCGACTTCCAGCGCCAGGTGCTGGACCCAGGCCGGGGTGTTTTCATCGCGCCCCATCGGCGTCTGCCTGGGCAGTTCGAAGAAGGCCAGCACGTTGCCCGCGCCGGCGTCCAGGAACACGTGCATATAGGGGTCGGGCGCGCCGGTGGACGGCACCTGGTCCTCGGCGATGGCCAGCACGAAGCCCATGTCCAGGTATTTGCCATACCACTCGACCGTCTGTTTGGCGTCGATGCAGCGGTAAGCCACGTGATGAATTTTTTTGATCTGCATGATGTCCCCTCACAATTCCACCATTAGAGTGCAAATTTGACTATCATACAAACAGTTTTTTTCTTGAAACGTACACCCTCATCATGTCACTCAATACCATTGCGATCAACCAGCGCATGGACCAGTTCGACGGTCACCACAGCGTCTGGCTGTTCGGTTACGGCTCGCTGATTTTCAAGGCCGACTTTCCCTTCATCGAACGGCGCCCGGCCAGCATCGGCGGCTGGACCCGGCGTTTCTGGCAAGGCTCGCACG
>DASRXO010000523.1:0-9836 GCA_035654095.1 Telluria sp. | reverse complement strand
CGCGGTAGCCTGCCTCGATCAGCTTGCGGACGGTGGCGGCGAAGGCCTCGACCGGCGCCAGGCAGCGCTCGTACACCAGCTTCTGCCCGGTCTGGCGGGCGAAGGCGGCGTGGATCTCGGGCGATTTGCTGTGGGCGATCGGGTTGCCGATCACGCAGTACCGGTCGCTCATTGTCCGGCTCCGCTGCGCAGGTCGGCTTCCATTTTTTCCTCGCGGGTAAACTTGAAGCGGGTGATGATGACCCACAGGTCATCCTTGTCGGCCGACAGCATATTCGGCGGGAAGCGGCCGAACGGCGCGGCGCGGCGCACGATCGCCAGCGCGGCCTTGTCGAGCTCGGCGTTGCCCGAGCTCTTTTCGACGTGCGCGCCGCCATCCTTCTGATAGATGCTGCCGTCCTGGAAAATCGGGATGTAGATCACCAGCTCGCCGTACAGCTTGCGCCCGTTCACCTGCGGGAAATTCAGGGTGCCGATTTCCTCGACCCGCTTTTGCATCGCCTTGTAGTACATCGCGTAGCCGACTTCCTGGGTGCTGGGCGTGATGAAGGTCTTGCGCGGGCGCTTGTTTTCGTCCTCGATGCGCTGGGTGATTTCGGCGCTCATGCGGGCCAGGGCCTTGCTGGTTTCGAGCAGGTCGGCGCCGGTGCGGGTCGGGTCGGGCTTGTCTTTTTCGGTGACCGGGGCGGCGTTGAAATTCGACCTGCGGGCGCGCGTGAGCAGGTTTTGCTGCTGCTGTTCGAGTTCGGCGATGCGGCGCTGGGTGGCTTTCACGCTCTCGCCGGTTTCCATCTTGCGCAGGTCGGGCAGCGGCGACTGGGCGCGGCCCGCGTCGGCCTTGCCGCCGCCGTCGAGGTTGGCCTGGGCCAGCGCGTCGGCCTTCAGCGGCTTCCTGGCGTGCTTGGCGTTGACCAGGATGACTTCGAGCCCGGGATCGGCCGGCTGCAGCTTGAAGGCATCCGGCGCGACGAAGCGCACCGCCAGCAGGGCCGCATGCACCACCACCGAGGCGGCGATGGCGATCGTCATGGAACGCTTGTCTTCGAAATACTTCACACGGGCACAGGCGGCAAACCTATTGAATCAGAGAACGCAATTCTACCCTGTGAAGCGGCCGCTTAGGTGGCTTCCGGTTCTGCTGACACAATGGCAACGGCCGGGTCGGCCACGACAGCCTCGAGTTCGGCCGCGACCTCGGCTTCCGCTTCGTCTTCGTAGTCGAGGTCGGCATCGGGAGCGATCTCGGCGGCGACCGGGATGTCCAGCAGCCGCGCTTCGATCGTCAGGTCGATCTCGTCCCAGCGCAGGATGTCGAGCTTGACCTGCGCGCCGCGCGCCACCGGCGGCATGCCCGGCAGGCGGATGATCAGCGGAATGTCGACCAGCCGCAGCACCTCGTCCTTGAGCACCACCGCGTCGACCTGCCTGGCCTCTTCCTGCCCCAGCCAGCGCAGGCACCAGTAGCGTTCCATGTTCTGCTGATGGTCGTTGTAGGCGGCGTACGCGGCATCGAAGGCCGAGACGATCGCGAACAGGTTGGCGTCGCGCGGCTTGAACGGGGCCACCAGCGGCGCGGTCACGCCATGCTCGGCGCAGGCCAGGATCTGCCACTGGTTGACCAGGTCGGTATAGCGCCGCAGCGGCGAGGTGCTCCACGCGTACTGGTCCACGCCGAGGCCCTGGTGCGGTGCGGCGTGGGTGACCATGCGCACCTGCATCTTGGCGGCCCAGCCGGCGCCGCTGCCCGCCCCTTGCGAGCGGTAGATGCCGGGCACGCCGCTGTCGTGCATCAGCTTGCCCCAGGTGCTGTTGGCGAAGATCATCAGCTCGGCGACGATCTTGTCGAGCGGCGCGCCGCGCTTGCGCCGCAGCACCGTCACGACGTCGTCCTCGACATAGAAATTGAAATCGACGCGGTTGTTCTGCTCGGGCTTGAGGCCGAATGCCTCGCGCTTCTTCATGCGCCCCGCTTCCAGTTGCTGGGCCCATTGCCACAGCAGGCCCAGCTCGGTCTTGTGCGGATACTCGCCGGCGCCGCTGGCCAGGGTTTCTTCGTTGACCAGCTCGTCGAGGTCGTTGTGGCGCAGATTGCTCTTGACCGGCACCAGCTCGGCGCGGGTGGTGGTCGCGACCACGCTCCAGTCGGCCGGATTGAGCGTCGCATACAGCGACAGGGCCGGGCAAGTCTTGCCCTCGGCCAGCGTGAAGGCGTTGACGATTTCATCCGGCAGCATGGTGATTTTGTCGCCCGGCATATACACGGTGGACATGCGCGCGCGCGCCATCTTGTCGACCGCGTCGTCGGGCCGGATGCCCAGCCCCGGCGCGGCGATGTGGATGCCGACCCGCAGCAAGCCGTCGGCCAGCTGCTCGACCGAGAAGGCGTCGTCGATCTCGGTGGTGGTCACGTCGTCGATCGAGAAGGCGGCGATCTCGGCCAGCGGCAAGCCGGTCGGCATGGCCGGCACCGGCACCGCCGGGAAGCCGGCGCCGCGCGGGAAATTCTCGAACAGGAAGCGCGCCATGTGCAGCGCTTTCGGCGAGCCGATACCGCCGGCCGCCAGCATCAGCCGCGGCGGCGTGGTGTGCAGCTCGTCGCAAGCCGCTTCCAGCGCTTTGTATTCGATACTGTTCTTGTCCGGCTTGAACAGCAGTTGCAGCACCAGCGGCTGCATCGATGCGGGCAGCTGATTGGCCTTGAGCTCCTCCACGTACTGGGCTTGCACCACGGCCTGCTGCTTTTTCTTTTCGATGCCGGCCTGGGCCGCGCGCAGCGATTGCTCGGGCGCGGCCTTGTAGCGGCCGCGGCCCTTCTTGTAGAAATAGATCGGCGCGCCGTGCAGCGCCAGCACCAGGCCGGCGGCCTCGGCCGGCAACGGCGCGTGGCCGAAATACTCGGCGCCGAGTTCGGCGAAACCGAATTCTTCCTCGCCCGCGACTTCCCACAGGAACTCGAAATCGACTTCGGCGGCGATCGTCTTGGCCGCGTCCAGCAAGTCGGCCGGGGCCGGCTTTTCATATTGCAGCAGGACGTCCTTGACCTTGACCTTGGTGCGTTTGCCGCTCGGCATTTCAACCTGGTAGGCTTCGCCGGCTTGCGACAGCACGGCGCCGACCTTGAAGTCGCCCGATTCTTCGAAAAATAGATTCATTGTTATTGAGTGTTCGTTGTCGGTTGCGGAGCTGCCAGTTCCAGTACCGTCGGCAAGAATACCTCGGTGACCAGCAGGGTTCCTCGATGGCGGCGATACAGGCAGCGCCGCGCAAATAAAATACTGTCCTCGGCCCCGCCCAGCGCCGCGCGCGCGCGCCGCATCAGGGGGTGGCCGGCGCGTAGCCGCGCAAATTCCAGTTCGCCGCGCCGCACCCGCGGGTCGTAAAACAGGGTGCTGCCCAGCGAACGCTCGCCCAGGGCATTGAACAGCGGCCAGTCGGCCGCGCTCGCCGATAGCGGCACCACCGTATGCGCGAACACCACCGGGCGGTCGTCGCAACGCAGCAGCACTTCACGTTCCCACACCCGGCCCGGCCGCGCCATGCCGATCGCGCGCGCCTCGTCGGCCAGGCACAGCGCGGTGCGCTGGTGCAGGCGCTGCACGCGGAAGGCGCGGCTGTGCGCGATCAGGCGCGCGGTCAGCGAGCCGCCGGCGGTGAGCCAGCCGCGCATCGCCGCCGGCGCATGCACGGCGTTGACGTGCGGGTGCCACAGCGCCTGGCGCAGGGTCGCGATCCTCACCGCGCCGCCGGGCTGCAGAATGCCAGGACCTCGTCCACGTACTGTTCGAATTCCGAGATCGCATGGTCGCTGCCGGCGATCACCTGCTGGCGCGCGCCCGGGTAGTGCGCCACCATGGCGCGGTAGTCGAGCACCTCGTCGCCGGTGGCCGCGATCAGGAAATAGCGCTCGGGCCGGGTGATCCGGTCCACCGCCAACGCGCGCAATTCGTCGATGTACTCGCGCTTGAATTCGAACGGCTTGTCGCTATGGTACTCGGTCGTCGTGCCGACGTGTTGTTCGAGGTCCTCGAGCGGCACGATGGCCGGATTGAGCAGCACCGCGCGGCAGCCCAGGCGCTCGGCCAGCCAGGTCGCGTAATAGCCGCCCAGCGAGGAGCCGACGATCGCCAATTGCTCGGCCGGATAGCGTTCGACCAGCAGCAGCGCCAGTTGCACGGCGTCGGCCGGCGAGGCCGGCAGCTGCGGGCAGATCAGTTCGTTCGCGCGTCCCAGCGCCTTCATTCGCGCGCCCACCACGCGCGCCTTGAACGAGCGCGGCGAGGAGCGGAATCCGTGCAGGTACAAAATCATCGGACCAGCGCCTCCAGCAATTTCTGGTGGATGCCGCCGAAGCCGCCATTGCTCATCACGAGGATGTGGTCGCCCGGCTGGGCCGCCTGCACGATCGCCTGCACCAGGAAATCGAGCTGGTCGAAACTGTGGGCGATGGCGCCCAGCGGTTTGAGCGCATCGGCCAGGCTCCAGCCCAGCGCCTGCTGGCTGCCGAAGCCGAATACCAGGTCGGCGTCCTTCAGGCTGCCCGGCAGCGCGTCCTTCATCGCGCCCAGCTTCATGGTGTTCGAGCGCGGCTCGAGCACCGCGAGGATGCGGCCGCTGCCGCCTATCTTCTGGCGCAAGCCGCCGACAGTGGTGGCGATCGCGGTCGGATGGTGGGCGAAGTCGTCGTACACGGTGATGCCGCGCACCACGCCGCGCACTTCCATGCGCCGCTTGACGCTCTCGAAACGCGACAGCGATTCGGCGGCCTGGGCCGGCGTCACGCCGACGTTGCGCGCGGCGGCGATCGCGGCCAGCGCGTTGTAGCGGTTGTGCCTGCCGGTCAGCGACCAGTGGACGGTGCCCACGGCCGCGCCGTCGAACACCACGTCGAAGCTGCCGCCCGGGTGCTCGACCAGGGTCCAGTTGACGCCGTCGCTGACGCCGAAGCCTTCCTTCTCGCTCCAGCAGCCGCGCTTGAGCACGCGCGCCAGCGAGGCCTCGTCGCCGTTGACGATCAGGCGCCCGACGCCGGGCACGGTACGCACCAGATGGTGGAACTGGGTCTCGATCGCGCCGATATCGGGGAAGATGTCGGCGTGGTCGAACTCGAGGTTGTTCAGCACCGCGGTCTTGGCGTGGTAGTGCACGAACTTGCTGCGCTTGTCGAAGAAGGCGGTGTCGTACTCGTCGGCCTCGATCACGAAGAAATCGGAGTCGGCGGCGCCGGCCAGCCGCGCCGAGATGCCGAAGTTCATCGGCACGCCGCCGATCAGGAAGCCGGGCGAGTAGCCGGCGTCTTCCAGGATCCAGGCCAGCATCGCCGAGGTGGTGGTCTTGCCGTGGGTGCCGGCCACCGCCAGCACCCACTTGTTGCGCAGGATGTGCTCGCCGATCCACTGCGGGCCCGACATATACGGCAGGCTGCGGTTGAGGATTTCCTCGACCAGCGGATTGCCGCGCGAAACCACATTGCCGATCACATAGAGGTCGGGCGCGAGCGCGGTCTGCTCGGGGCCGAAACCCTGGATCAGTTCGATGCCCTGGGCTTCGAGCTGGGTGCTCATCGGCGGGTAGACATTGGCGTCGCAACCCGTGACTTTGTGCCCGGCCTCTTTGGCCAGGACCGCGAGGCCGCCCATGAAGGTGCCGCAGATGCCGAGTATATGGATATGCATGGTCGGAGCTGCTTATAAAATGGCGAATACGCGATTTTACCTGACGCGATGGGGTTTTCCGTTCCAGAGTATTATCTCGCTCATGATGTCTACCCCGATCGACGATCTCCAACAGTTACGTGCGGAAATCGCCGCCGTCGCCGCGCGCATGATCGCCCAGGACGGCGCCGACTACGCCACCGCCAAGCGCAAGGCCGCGCGCCAGGTGCTCGGCGAGGACACGCCCGGCGCCAAGCTGCTGCCCGACAACGCCCAGATCGAAGACGAAGTGCGTCAATACCAGGCCCTGTTCTATGGCGACACCCAGCCGGCGCGCCTGCACGCGCTGCGCGCCATCGCGCTGCAGGTGATGGAGGCGCTGGCCCAGTTCAGCCCCTACCTGACCGGCGCCGTGCTCAACGGTACTGCGAGCGAGCACGACGATATCCATTTACAATTGTTCGCCGAAAGCGCCAAGGAAGTCGAAATCTTCCTGCTGAACCGCAACGTCAATATCGAGATTTCCGAAACGCCGCACTTCAAGGGACGGCGCCACGAGCCGGTCGAGACGGTGAGCTTCTTGTGGCGCAATGAAGGCGTGCATGCCGAGTTATATGAGATGAACGATTTGCGCGGCGCACTCAAGCCGCGTGCCGATGGCCGCCCGCAACGCGCGGACGCGGCCACCCTGCGCGCCTTGATGGCCGCTCCCAACCACAACCAGGACCTGATAGATGAATAAAAAATATGTGATGCTCGCCGCCGCGATCGCGGTCGGATTTGGCGCGATGGGCACGCTGGTCGGCCTCCACCAGAAGCCGCCCGCACCGCCGGTGACCACCGCCATCGCGCCGACCGCCGGCGGCCAGCCGCACACCCCGGTCAGCGCGCTGTTCGCCGAAAAGATGAACGACGTCAAAGGCACGCCGCAAGCCTTGTCGCAATGGCAAGGCAAGGCCCTGGTGGTGAACTTCTGGGCGCCGTGGTGCGGCCCCTGCGTCCAGGAGATGCCGGAACTGTCGGCGCTGGCCGCCGAGAGCGCCGGCAAGAACATCCACATCATCGGCATCGGCATCGATTCGCCGACCAGCATCGCCGACTTCGCGGCCAAGTTCAAGATCGCCTACCCGCTGTACGTGGCCGGAATGAGCGGCACCGACCTCGCGCGCGCCTTCGGCAATACCGCCGGCGGCCTGCCGTTCACCGTATTGATCGGTGCCGATGGCCAAGTCAAGAAGACCTACCTGGGCCGCCTGAAGTTCGACCAGCTGAAGGCCGACATGGCCGCCTTGTGACCCACGTCGTCGTTCCCGCGTAGAACCCATGCTGAACACGCATGTCAAAGGCGTCCGCAAGTGTGGGCGCGCTATAGGTTCCCGCCTCCGCGGGAACGACCGCGAGCACAATTCGCTTGCCAATCCCCGATGTTGGCGGCAAAATGCGTGACTTTCGCGTAATCCTGTACCACCAACCATGGCAAAAAAGCTACTGTTGCTCAACGGCCCCAACCTCAATTTGCTGGGGACCCGAGAGCCTGCGGTGTACGGCAATGTCACACTGGCCGACGTCGAACACGCTGCAACGGCCCAGGCTGCCGCAGCGGGCGCGACGCTTTCCTGCTTCCAAAGCAACCATGAAGGCGCCTTGATCGACCGCATCCAGGCCGCCAAGACCGAGGGCGTGGACGCGATCGTCATCAATCCGGGCGGCTTGACCCACACCAGCGTCGCCCTGCGCGACGCCCTGGCCGGGGTCGCCATCCCGTTCGTGGAGGTACATATCTCGAATATTTACCAACGTGAAGAGTTTCGTCACCACTCTTTTTTGTCCCCCATTGCGCTGGGGACGATTTGCGGGCTGGGCACGGATGGATATCGCTTTGCCATCGACTTTGCGCTTAAAAAGCGTTAATCTTCGTCAACTTCACGCATTGTCGCAGTGATGGCCTGACGCAGGCCGTGCTGCTTACTCTCTCAAACACAATAATTCCAAGGGGTTTCACATGGATTTACGAAAACTCAAGACCTTGATCGATCTGGTTGCCGAATCGGATATCGCAGAACTCGAAGTGACCGAAGGCGAAAGCAAGGTACGCATCGTCAAATCATCGGCAATCCCGCAAAACCAGATGGTCATGATGCAGCCGCAAGGCATGCACCAGCAGTACGCGGCACCGGCCCCCGCCGCCGCGCCGGTCGCCCCGGTCGCCGCGGTGATCGCCGAACCCACCGGCCATATCGTGAAGTCGCCGATGGTCGGCACCTTCTACCGTTCCTCCGCCCCCGGCTCGGGCGCCTACGTCGAAGTCGGCTCCGCTATTAAAGAAGGCGACACCCTCTGCATCATCGAAGCGATGAAGCTCCTGAATGAAATCGATTCCGACGTATCCGGCGTCGTCACCAAGATCCTGGTCGAGAACGGCCAGCCAGTCGAGTTCGGTCAACCGCTGTTCGTGATCGGCTAGTTTAATCAGTTGGGGACAGAGTACCGCGCCGCCTTGCTGACGCTTAACTCTTTCCCACCAAACCGAACCTATATGTTTGAAAAAATTCTCATCGCCAATCGTGGCGAAATTGCGCTTCGCATTCAGCGCGCCTGCCGCGAAATGGGTATCAAGACGGTGGTCGTGCACTCCGAGGCCGACAAGGACGCCAAGTACGTGAAGCTGGCCGACGAGTCCGTCTGCATCGGTCCGGCGCCGTCCGCACTCAGTTATTTGAATATGCCGGCGATCATCAGCGCCGCCGAAGTGACCGACGCCGAGGCGATCCACCCCGGCTACGGTTTCCTGTCGGAGAACGCGGACTTCGCCGAACGCGTCGAAAAATCGGGCTTCGTCTTCATCGGCCCGCGATCGGATTCGATCCGCCTGATGGGCGACAAGGTCTCCGCCAAGCAAACCATGATCAAGGCCGGCGTGCCCTGTGTGCCCGGCTCGGACGGCGCGCTGCCGGACGACCCCAAGGAGATCATCCAGACCGCGCGCCGCGTGGGCTACCCGGTCATCATCAAGGCGGCCGGCGGCGGCGGCGGACGCGGCATGCGCGTGGTGCACACCGAAGCGGCGCTGCTGAACGCGGTCGCGATGACCAAGACCGAAGCCGGCGCGGCCTTCGGCAATCCCGAAGTGTATATGGAGAAGTACCTGGAAAACCCGCGCCACGTGGAAATCCAGATCCTCGCCGACGAACACAAGAACGCCGTCTGGCTGGGCGAGCGCGACTGCTCGATGCAGCGCCGCCACCAGAAGGTGATCGAGGAAGCGCCGGCCCCCGGCATCCCGCGCAAGCTGATCGAAAAGATCGGCGACCGCTGCGCCGAGGCCTGCCGCAAGATCGGCTACCGCGGCGCCGGCACCTTCGAATTCCTGTACGAAAACGGCGAGTTCTATTTCATCGAAATGAACACCCGTGTGCAGGTCGAGCATCCGGTCTCCGAAATGATCACCGGCATCGATATCGTGCAGGAGCAGATCCGCATCGCCTGCGGCGAAAAACTGCGCTTCCGCCAGCGCGACATCATGCTGTCGGGCCACGCGATCGAATGCCGCATCAATGCCGAGGACCCGTTCAAGTTCACGCCTTCGCCGGGCCGCATCATTGCCTGGCACGCGCCGGGCGGCCCCGGCATTCGCGTCGATTCGCACGCCTACGCCGGCTATTATGTGCCGCCGCACTACGATTCGATGATCGGCAAGGTCATCGCCTACGGCGCCACGCGCGACCAGGCGATCCGCCGCATGCAAATTGCGCTGTCGGAAATGGTGGTTGAAGGTATCCTGACGAATATCCCGCTGCACCGCGAGTTGATGATCGATGCCCGCTTCATCGAAGGCGGCACCAACATCCACTACCTGGAGCAGAAACTGGCCGACAAGCCGGACCTGCCGAAAGGCCCGAGTCTCGCCAGCAAATCGGAAACCAAGGCCGAAGCATGAGTTGGACCGAAGTCGTCATCGAGATCGCGCGCGACCACGCCGAGGCATTGTCCGATGCCTTGATGGACGCGGGTGCGCTGTCGGTCTCGGTGGAAGACGCCGACGAAGGCACCGAGCAGGAGCAGCCGATGTTCGGCGAGCCCGGCATGGAGCCGACCGAGGCAGCATGGGAACACAGCCGCGTGGTCGCGCTGACCGACATCGATGCCGACCAGGCCGCGATCGTCGCCGAAGCGGCCGCCGCGATC
>DASRXO010000522.1:0-2119 GCA_035654095.1 Telluria sp. | reverse complement strand
CTACAAGCTGTACGTGGACGGCCATGCCGACCCGGTCGGCAGCGTCAAGACCAACCCCGCCGGCATGGCCAACGGCACCTCGATCGGCCCGCTGCGCACCGTGGTGGCAGGCCTCGCGCCGGGCGCCGCGGGCCATACCGGCCTGTCGGTGGCCGAAGCCGGCGCCAAGCCGGAGGCGGCGGTCTTGCGCAGCGTGCCCTAGTTTCGGCTATATTCATCACGCGAGCACTTTTTGTAGGAGAACGACGTGCGTATCCTGGTTGTCGAAGACGAACCCAAGGCAGGCGACTACCTGCGCAATGGCCTGATTGAATCGGGCTATGTGGTGGACCTCGCGCGCAACGGAGCGGACGGCCTGCACCTGGCGCTCGAAATGCAGTACGACGCCATCGTGCTCGACGTGATGATGCCCGAGATGGACGGCTGGCAGGTGCTGCAAAAGCTGCGCCCGCACGCCGACACGCCGGTGCTGTTCCTGACCGCGCGCGGCGAGCTCGACGACCGGCTCAAGGGCCTGAACCTGGGCGCCGACGACTACCTGGTCAAGCCCTTCTCGTTCGCCGAGCTGCTGGCGCGCCTGCGCACCCTGCTGCGGCGCGGCCCGATCCGCCAGGACGAGCTGCTGCAGGTGGGCGACCTGCAGATCGACGTCCTGAAGCGCAAGATCACGCGCGGCGAGGCCCGCATCGTGCTGACCAATAAGGAATTCGCCCTGCTCCAGTTTTTTGTCAGCCACCAGGGCCAGGTGCTGTCGCGCTCCCTGATCGCCTCGCGCGTGTGGGACATGAATTTCGACAGCGACACCAATGTCGTCGACGTCGCGGTGCGCCGCCTGCGCCAGAAGATCGACGACCCGTTCGACGCGCCGAAGCTGATCCACACCGTACGCGGGGTCGGCTACCGCTGCGAGGTGGAGGCGTGAGCGGGGCCGCCAGCCGCTACTCGCTGACCATGCGCCTGGTGGCGCTGTTCGCGCTGCTGTCCTTCGTGCTGCTGGCCGGTCTCGGCGTGAGCTTGTACAGCGGGCTCGAAACCCAGCTCACACTGCGCGACGACGCCGCGCTGGTGTCGCGCGTCGACCAGATCCGCACCCTGCTGCAGGACGCCAACACGGTCAGCCTGATCTACGAAAAGCCCGGCCTGTTCGTCAACATGCTGGGCAATCGCGAGGCGCTGCTGGTGCTGCGCTTCGCCGGCGAAAAGCCGCTCATCGAGATCAACCCCGGCAACAGCCCGATCCCCGACGTGATGCCGCTGGCGCCCGACGCCAAGCTGTCGCTGGGCGCGGTGCACCGTTCGGTCGACCGCAGCGGCGTGCCGTTCATCGCGGTGGCCGCCACCGCGCGCACCGCCGACCCGCGGCGCAATCTCGAAATCATCGCCGGCCGCGTGATGACCGAGCGCAGCCACATCCTGAACAGCTACCGCGAACAGATTTTCCTGCTCGCCTCGGCCGGCGCCCTGCTCGCCGCGCTGGCCGCGTTCGCGCTGGTGCGCCACGGCCTGCGTCCGCTGCGCAGCCTGGCGCGCCAGACCGAGGGCATCGGCGTGGCCAACCTCGCCGCCCGCATCGGCGGCAAGGGCGCGCCGCGCGAGCTGGCGGCCCTGATCGCCGCCTTCAACGCCATGCTCGACCGGCTGGCCACCGGCTTCGCCCAGCTCAGCCAGGTCTCGGCCGACATGGCGCACGACCTGCGTACCCCGATCGGCAACTTGCTGGGCCAGACCGAAGTCGCGCTCGGCCAGCCGCGCAGCGCCGAGTATTACGAAACCCTGCTGGCCTCCAATTTCGAAGAGCTGCAGCGCTTGTCGCGGATGACCGACAACATGCTGTTCCTGGCCCGCTCCGATCACTCGGAAGGCGTGATCGAACGCGCCGCGCTCGACATCGGCGACGAGTTCCAGCGCATGGCCGATTATTTCGAAGGCCTGGCCGAGGAGCGCGGCATGCGCATCCTGACCGAGGGCAGCGGCCGGGTATGGGCCGATCCGGTGCTGCTGCGGCGCGCGCTGGCCAACTTGCTGGCCAACGCGGTGCGCTACGCCGATCCGGACACCGACATCGTGCTGTCGGCACGGCCCGCGCGCGGCGGCATGGAGCTGGCGGTCGACAACCAGG